>RZZF01000082.1 GCA_009929975.1 Clostridia bacterium | reverse complement strand
CCTCCATACTGTGTGAAACGAGGACAACCGTTGTGCTCATCGATTTCAAACGGGCCGCATAGCTGAGAATCTCCTCACGTCCGGCCGGATCGAGACCGGCCGCGGGTTCATCGAGAATCAACACATCCGGCTCCATGGCCAGAACACCGGCAATCGCGGCCCTTCGTTTCTGTCCGCCGGAAAGTTCAAATGGTGAGCGTTCCAGCATCTCGTCTGTCAGTCCGACAACCCGCGCCGCTCGCAGTACGCGCTGCTCGACCTGTGTCATGTCCAACCCGAGCCGCTTCGGCCCGAAAGCGATATCCTGAAAAACGGTCTCTTCAAACAGCTGATGCTCCGGATACTGGAAGACAAGCCCGACATGCTGACGAATCTTGCGGATATCCTGATTCGCAGCCGCATCCAGATCAAGCACATGCACTTTACCCTGCTGAGCTCTGATCAATCCGTTCAGATGCTGGATCAGGGTTGATTTTCCGGATCCGCTGTGGCCGATGATGCCGAGAAACTCACCGCGCCGGACATCAAACGAAACATCAGACAAAGCCGGTGTCGCCAGAGCTGTATCAGGGGTATAGGTATAGGTCAGGTTTTCAACACGAATCACCGGGGCCGTGTCCCGAGCCCGGTCCATCTCAGTCGTTGGACGCGTCTGACCGATGCCGGTATCGAGGCCTGAGATGTCACGCGGATCAGACAGGAGCCGGATGACCGCCTGGCGCGCACCTTCCCAGCCGGCTGCCTCCATCGGGATCAGTTCAGTACCCAGTCGATGAGCCAGCTGGCTGGCGATATCAGTGTGAACGGGAACATCCAGTCCAATGGACTTGATGGCGTCCACCTGGTCAAACACTTCCGGCGGAGTTCCCTGCATGATAATACGCCCCTCAGACATCACATAAACATGATCAGCCAGCAGGGCCTCTTCCATATGATGGGTGATATTAATGACGGTCAGTCCTTCATCTCTGATCAACTGCTGGACAAGTTCCATGAACTCATTGCGGCTGACCGGATCAAGCATGGAAGTTGCTTCGTCAAGGATGAGGCAGGCAGGCTGCATGGCCAGAATTCCGGCGATTGCCAGTTTCTGCTTCTGACCACCAGACAACAGATGGGGCGGCTTCTGGGCCATATCGGACAAACCGACATAGGCCAGCGCCTGGTCGACCGAACGGCGGATATCAGCAGGGGGAAATCCAAGATTTTCCGGACCGAACGCGACATCTTCCTCGACCGTTGTCCCGACAATCTGATTGTCAGGGTTTTGAAATACCATCCCGCACAGACGTCTGATTTCCCAGATCTGATCCTCACGGCTGCTGTCAAGACCGGACACCTGCACAGTTCCTTTCTGCGGCTGTTCCAGGGCATTGATCAGCCGGGCCAGCGTTGACTTGCCAGAGCCATTTCGTCCGAGCACAGCAACATGGCTGCCACGCGTGATGGACAGACTGACCTGATCCACCGCGGGCAGCGGCTCCTGATCTTCCTGAAGATAGGTGAAGCTGACTGAACTAAGCTTGATAAATGCGTCCATATCTCTTTCTCATGACTGACAGCCGGATGAAAGCAAACAGGGACAGGCTGCTGCCTGTCCCCGCTGAAACGGTCGATTTGTTTTTGCAAGAGCCGGGCGGGGTCGGCGCTTAGCTGAGTCAGACCAGTTCAATAACGGCCATTTCAGCAGCGTCTCCGCGACGGGCACCGAGCTTGATGATACGGGTATATCCCCCGTCACGTCCCTCATACTTGGGAGCAACGACATCAAACAGATGGTTGACGGGGTTAATGACTTTGCCATTCTCATCGTGGCTTTTGTTCAGCCACTGGATCAGCTGACGACGGGTCGCCAGACGTGACGGAGCGTCGACTTTGACAATATCCGTTTTCATCTCGCGGGCGACGACGTCATATTTGCGACCATTCTTGGAAGTCGCGGATTCGAGAACCTTGCGGTTCTTGGCATCTTTCTTAGCATACGAAATGACCTGGTCACGGGTTGTGAAATTGTCTTTTTCCTTAATCGCCTTAGCGATCAGGCTGTCGGCAATCCGCTTCACTTCTTTGGCCCGGTGCTCGGTTGTTTCGATCCTGCCATTGACGATAAGCGCTGTCACCAGCCCTCTGAGCATGGACATCCGCACATCAGTGGCACGTCCAAGTTTTCTCTGTGCAGGCATATTTTATCCTCCTAACTGATCAGCCGTGAACAATCTTATTCTTCGATTGTTGCCAGGGACAGGCTGAGTTCATCTAATTTTTGAATAACTTCTTCAAGCGATTTCTTACCCAGATTGCGAACCTTCATCATATCGTCCTCGGTTCTCGCCACCAGATCTCCGATGGTGTTGATACCGGCACGTTTAAGACAGTTGTAGGTGCGGACGGAAAAATCCAGCTCCTCAATCGCTGTCTCCAGCAATGTCACCATTTCGCTGTCCGGTCCACTGTCTGTGAACTTTGTCGCGCTTTCAGAATCCGTCAGAGCCTTGAACAAACCGAGATGCTCCGCCAGAATACCTGAACCGATGCTCAGCGCTTCCGTGACTTCAACCGTCGCGTCTGTCCAGATCTCAAGTGTCAGCTTGTCATAATCGGTGAACTGCCCGACACGGGTGTTCTCGACAGAGAAATTGACTTTGGTCACCGGTGTAAAAATGGAGTCAATCGGAATGACACCGATCGGCTGATTTTCCCATTTGTTACGGTCTGATGTGCTGTAGCCGCGGCCTTTATTCAGTGTCAATTCCATGAACAGGCGACCATCACCGCTGAGTTCAGCGATCTGATGATCCGGGTTCATGATCTCAACTTCTTCATCCCGGACAATATCACCGGCGGTGATAATTCCGCTGCGTCCTTCTTCCGTGCTGATATAAACGGTTTTGGGTCCGTCTACGTTCAGTTTCGCGCGAATCCCCTTGACATTAAGGATGATTTCCGTCATATCCTCGATGACACCCTTGACGGTCGAGAATTCATGAAACACACCATCAACCCGGATAGCCGTAACCGCGGCGCCCGGAAGTGAGGACAACAGGACACGTCGCAGTGAATTGCCAAGTGTGATGCCGTAACCGCGTTCCAGCGGCTCGACAACAAACTTGCCATATGATCCATTTTCATTCTTTTCAATACATTCAATCATCGGCTTGTTGATTTCGATCATTGTGTTCCTCCTTCAAGCGCCTGCAAGCAAGTGACATTTGGTCCAGTCATTACTTGGAGTACAGCTCGACGATCAGTGTCTCTCTGACTTCGATATCAACATCTTCACGGCCAGGCAGACGAATGATTGATCCCTTGAGAGCGTCGGCGTCAAATGATAACCAGGCCGGAACATTCCGATTGTCCAGTTCCTTGAACTTGACTGACTGGCGGGATGATTCGCAGACCGCGACCTCATCACCGGCTTTCATTGTCGCTGAAGGAATATCCATTTTATTGCCATTGACGATGAAGTGGCCATGGGTCACCAGTTGGCGGGCCTCTGCGCGTGAACTGGCAAAGCCCATGCGATAGACGACATTGTCCATGCGAAGTTCCAGCAGCTGGAGTAGGTTTTCACCGCTCTTACCCTTCATCTTCTCAGCACGTTCATACGTTTTGCGGAACTGGCCTTCCAGAACCCCGTAAAACCGTTTGGTCTTTTGTTTCTCGCGCAGCTGAGTTCCATATTCGGAAACTTTCTTGCGTCCCTGTCCGTGTTGCCCCGGAGCGAAACTCCGCCTGGCAATCGCACATTTTCCTGTATAGCAGCGCTGGCCTTTGAGGAAGAGCTTTTCGCCCTCCCGGCGGCACAGGCGGCAGACTGCTTCTGTATATCTAGCCATGTTTTACACCTCCGGAATCAGACTCTTCTTCTTTTAGGCGGTCTGCAGCCATTATGCGGAATCGGCGTGACATCTTTGATCAATGTGACGTCGAGACCAGTAGCCTGCAGCGCGCGGATCGCTGATTCACGACCTGCTCCAGGACCTTTGACATAGACTTCGACCGTACGCATCCCATGTTCCATTGCTGTCTTGGCGGCATTCTCCGCTGCCATCTGGGCGGCAAACGGGGTTCCCTTACGTGAACCACGCATACCGGTTCCACCAGCACTGGCCCAGGAAATCGCATTGCCAGAAATGTCTGTGATCGTCACAATCGTGTTGTTAAACGTTGAATGAATATGAGCAGCGCCACGGTCAATATTTTTGCGTTCTCTTCTTCTTGGCCGTGCTGCCGTCTTTTTTGTCGCTTTAGCCATCTGCTAAGACCTCCTTACTTGCGCTTGCCAGCAATTGTCCGCGTCGGACCCTTGCGGGTACGGGCATTCGTCTTCGTCCGCTGCCCACGAACAGGAAGACCCATCCGGTGGCGGCGTCCGCGATAACAGCCGATTTCCGTCAGACGCTTGATATTCATGGCAATCTCGCGGCGAAGGTCACCTTCAACGCGATAGTTCCGCTCAATGACATCTCTGATTTTCGCGACATCATCGTCGCTGAGATCTTTCATGCGGGTATCAGGACTGATCTCGCATGATTCCAATATTTTGTTAGACAGGGTCCGGCCAATGCCGTAAATATAGCAAAGTGCTATCTCAACACGCTTCTCATTGGGCAGGTCCACTCCGGCAATACGTGCCATCCGTTCATACCTCCATCGATTTCTGACATAATCTATATGTTCAACACGAGAAAAGGATAACAACAGTCGCGTCTTCGGCGACTGAAGCAGCCGCATCCTGGTCGTGTAATTCCTGTAGTAAGCTGACCCTGGTGGATCAGCCCTGTTTCTGCTTATGCTTGGGATCCTGACAGATCACCATAACCCGGCCATGACGCCGAATTACCTTGCATTTTTCACACATCGGTTTGACTGATGGTTTGACTTTCATGGTTACAACCTCCTCATCCATACACAAGGTACGGGGTGCAGCTTAATCAATACGTCTACAGGCGCATGCTAAAATATTGTAGCAGATTCCAGCGATAAATCAAGCATTTTCAATCAATTTGATTGTTTCTCAGCTGATTCAGCGCAAATCAGGCTTTTCCACGCCACGTAATGCGTCCGCGCGTCAGATCATAGGGTGATAATTCTACCGTTACGCGGTCACCGGGCAGTATCTTGATATAATGCTGACGCAGTTTTCCCGAAATATGAGCGATAATCTCATGACCGTTTTCCAGCTTGACTTTGAAAATGGCATTCGGCAGCGCGTCGGTCACAAGACCTTCTACTTCAATAATATCTTCCTTGGGCATCAATTTTCCTCCTTATCCGGATTTTGATGACTGTTCATGAATTCACTGATATGGTTCCGGATCGCGGCGTTTTGCCGGCCAGCTTCCGGAAGCTGCTCAATCATATCCATCACTCCAACCGGCTGCGGATGTCCGAGCAGCCGAAGATGTTTGATTCGTTTTTTCTTTGTGCGGTCGAGCGGCCGGTAGCGGCCATCCGTCAGCCAGACATACGGTGGTTCGATCGTTGTGACCAGATAGAGCCGGCCACGGTCATGTCCTGCCATCGATATGACGATGGAGCCTCTCTCCAGACCCTTGCTGCGCAGCTGCCCGAAAACAGTACTCAGCATTGTGTCAGAATCATCGGGCCATGATCTGTAATGGCGAATGTATTCTCATAATGTGCCGATGGCTTCCCGTCTGCGGTGACAATTGTCCAGCCATCCTGAAGCAGCCGTACCGAACGTGTACCGAGATTGATCATCGGCTCCATCGCGATGACCAGACCCGGTTCTATTCTCAGACCACGTCCCGGATGTCCGTAATTGGGCAGATCGGGATCCTCATGCAGATGACGGCCGATCCCGTGTCCGGTCAGTTCACGAACCACGCCATAGCCGTGCTGTTCAGCCCAGGTCTGGACGGCATAGGACAGATCGCCAAGCCGACGGCCGGGGACAGCCAGTTCAAAGGCCCGCCAGAAACATTCCTCAGTCACTTCAATCAACCGGCTGACAGCCGGGTCAACGGATCCAACCGCGAACGTACGGGCCGCGTCTCCATGGAAACCATCAAGACAGGCACCGACATCAACGGAAATGATACTGCCCTCTTCCAGGATGCGTTCATCAGACGGTATCCCGTGGACCACTTCCTCATCAATCGAAGCGCAGATCGATCCGGGAAAAGGAGGCTCACCATATCCAAGGAAAGAGGGTGTTGCCCCTGCGCCTTCAATGATCCGGCGGGCCTCGCGATCAAGATCAGCGGTGCTGATGCCAGGACGTACCATGCTGCCCAGCGCTTCCAGCACCTGGGCGACAATCCGGCCGGCAGCCGCCATTTTTCTAATTTCAGACGTTTCTTTAATTTCAACCATTCAGGGACTCATCTCCCAGCTTGCTTTTCAATGCCCGATCCACATCCGGCAGGTTCTCACCGATTTTGCCGCTATTGTCGACATCGAGCAGCAGATCACGCTGCGCGTAATAATCAATCAGTGGTTCTGTCTGTTCGCGATAGGCATTCAGCCGCTGCCGGATCGTCTCCGGCTGATCATCGCTGCGCTGGATCAGCTGATCACCACACACATCACAGATATTCTCCTGTTTTGGCGGCATCGAGTAAATATTATAGCCGCGTCCACAGCCCCGGCACATCCGCCTGCCTGACAAGCGCCGGAGAATGAGGTCATCCGGCACCTGGACATTGAGAACGGCGTCTATCCGGCAGTTCATTTCGCTAGTCAACCGGTCGAGCGCTTCAGCCTGGGGCAGTGTTCTGGGAAATCCATCCAGCATGAAGCCGTCGCGGCAGTCCTCAGATGCCAGACGTTCCTGAACCATGGCAATCGTCAGATCATCCGGCACCAGCTGCCCGGCATCAATATAGACTGAAGCTTTTTGACCCAGTTCAGTTTTCTCTCTGATCATCTGACGGAAAATATCACCCGTGGAAATATGCCGGATATGATATAGACGAGCCAGATCGACTGCCAATGTTCCTTTTCCAGAACCTGGCGGACCAAGAAGAATCAGTCTCATTACGCAGTCCTCCCTCCATGCTCTGTCGTAAATAACAAAAAGAGGCGGGGCACCCTGACAAATGTCCGGTGCCCGCGGCCCTTTTTATCAATCAAGAAATCCTTTGTAATGGCGCATCAGCATCTGCGATTCCAGCTGATTGACCAGATCGATCGAAACACCGACCATGATCAGAAGCGCGGTTCCGCCGAACCAGATGCCGCTGATATTGGTGATCGCACTCATCAGGGTCGGCAGCAGAACGATGACGACCAGAAATAATGCGTCAAACCATGACAGCCGCCGTGATGTGCGGTGAATGAACTCGGCGGTCGGACGTCCTGGACGGATACCAGGAATGAACCCGCCGTTTTTCTGCAGATTGTTGGCAACTTCAATCGGATTGAACTGAATCATCGAATAGAAGAAAGTAAACCCGATGATCAGCAGACCATAAGCGACATAATAGACAGGGTTGCCGCCGAAATCCATAAACCAGCGAGCCACCGGGCCTTCTGCATTGAACAGAGACACCAGCGTCGATGGCATTGACACGATCGAAATCGCGAAAATAACCGGGATAACACCTGCCTGATTGACTTTGATCGGCAGATACGTGCTCTGGCC
>RZZF01000383.1 GCA_009929975.1 Clostridia bacterium | reverse complement strand
TCTCCCATCCGTGCTGCTGGTGACTGATAACGCAGGGTCGGTCCATCTTTATACCGGATTGCGCCAGTCGCTGGCAGCGGCAGGACTGGCATCACAGCTGGTTATTTTACCGCAGGACGAGCCGGAGACGCATGAGGATAAACTCATGGCGGCGGCGGATTCGCTGCAGGCGCAGTCAGAAGGGAAAATCTGGCTGCTGCTGGAAGGCGGGGCTTTCACCTCACTGACGGTGGCAGAGAATCCACTGATCCAGGGTTATATTATTCTGCCGCATCATATTGATGATCTGAAGGCCGATCCGGCTGTCATCGAACAGCTGGACCGGCAGCCGCTGCTTCTGCTGACCTCTGATCAACCGGACCTGCGGCAGGCCGGCGCGATGTTCTTTGAGAAAATTACGGGAGAGGACGCGACCTTATTTGCCGCGTCACGACCAGCCGGACCGGATCAGATCCACCAGTTCCGGTCCCTTGACGGCCAGGTCAATTATTCAGTCATCAACGGCCTGCGGCCATTCTGGGCACCGCTTGATCCGAGAATCAGCGCGATCATCGCAGAGGAAATTGATCGCCTGTCCACCGGCAGCGGTGCCGCGAGCGCTGCCAGCCACGCGTCAGCCGGAAGCGCTCTGCTGACCTGGCTGACACGTCTGATGCTGACTGGATGGGGCCTGGCCGCGGTGGCCGCCCTGATCCGTCTCTATCTGGCCGGACCGGCAGACTGGAGCGGGCGGCAGCGGCTGCCAGCGGCCGGTCGCCGGGAGAGCCTGATCTGGCTGCCGGCGGCTGCCGCGTCCATTGGTCTGGTCTTTTTGCTGCGATTCATCTGGCCGGTTCCCGTACCGCAGCTGGTCTTCCTGTTGCTGCCGGGCGCTTTCGGCCTGTTGTCCGGATCAGCCGCTTCGATCAGCGGACGGCTCACAGTTCCCGACCGCCACGAACATCAGCCGGACAAATGGCTTCGTCTGTGTGGTCTTCTGGTTGCGGCAGGGTCTGCTGCTGTCCTTTATGCATGGCAGTCTCTTGCCGGAGGCAGTCTCTCATTTCATCCGCTCTGGCTGCTGCCGGCCATGGTGATCTGGAATCTGCCCGGTTACTTCCCCGGCCATCGACCGTCGACACCTGCGCGGCCCTGGTACGGATCGCTGCTGTCAGCGCTGCCCTTTGTCCTGATCTGGCTTTCTCTGCTGATCTGGCTGTGGGCCGCCGATGGATGGCCGGCCGCTGTGACGGCCGTGGTGATGCTGCTGATGCTGGAGATCGCTGATCAGATCGGACGGCTGACCGCCGCGCTGACTGGCTGGCAATTCACCGGCCGCCTGCTGCGCGCAGTGGTCATCGCGCTCCTCTGGCTGCATCCCGTGGTCTTGCAGGGCCTGATGCTTCGGATGAGCTGGTTCTGAACATGACTGAGCAGCCCGATCGAATCTGTTCTCCGGTTCTTTTTTATTGACAATCCCAGATGACGATGATAGTATATTGCGGTGACCGCATTGTCCGGGCCATTTCAAATGCCATTGGCATGCCCGATACAGGCGAGACTGATTACAGGAGGACACAATAATATGT
>RZZF01000081.1 GCA_009929975.1 Clostridia bacterium | reverse complement strand
CAATGGCCCTGGTCGTATATTCAAGCATCAGATGCATATCATGCGTGATCATCAGCAGGCTCAGGCCCATTTCACGGTTCAGTCGGAGCAGAAACTCCATGATCCGGGTATAGTGGTAAAAATCCTGCCCGGCAGTCGGTTCGTCAAGAATCAGGATCTTCGGCCTGAGCACCAGGATCGAGGCGATGGTCAGGCGTTTCTTCTGTCCGAAACTTAACGCGCTGACCGGCCAGTTGCGATAAGGATACAGTCCGCAGATGCGCAGCGTCTCTTCAACCTTGTCTCGGATTTCTCCGTCAGCGACACCCCGGACCCGCAGACCCAGTGCCGCCTCGTCGAAAATCATCGGCAGAGAAATCATCTGGTTCGGGTTCTGCATGATATAGCCGATTCGTTCAGCCCGCTCGCGGATGGAGTCGCTGCCCATGTCCTGGCCGTCAAAAACCAGCCGTCCCTGCTGTGGTGTTTCAAAGCCGCAGATCAGCTTGGCCAGTGTTGATTTTCCAGCGCCGTTGCGGCCGACCAGGCTGACGGCCTCCCCCTGGAAAATCTGAAAGGAGATGTCATTGACGACTGTACGACGGGCCAGGTCCTGCGGATAATAAAACTGCAGATGCTCGACCTGAAGCAGCGGCTGGCCGACAGTCTGCGGCCTGGCCGGCGGCAGACTGATATCCCAGGCCTGCAGTTTCGCCTGCGCGGTCCGCGGCACTGTGGTTTCACAGGGATTCATTGCCTGCCCGTCCTGAGGGAGTGGGGCGTCCAGTCTCAGCTGATCAACATGCTGCGGCTGAAGGGCTGATGTGATCTCAACCCCTGCATAGCGCAGGGCGGTCAGATAAAGAGGCTCCCTGATACCGATTTCGCGCAGCAGGGAACCGGCCAGAATCTGCTCCGGCGGCGCGTCGGCGATGATGCGTCCCTCATTGATGACAACAATCCGGTCGACACCGCGGAAGAGGACATCTTCCAGCCGGTGCTCAATGACAATGATTGTCTTGTCCGTCTGGCGGTGCAGCCGGTCGATCAGGTCGATGGCCAGCGTGCCTGCCTGCGGATCCAGATTGGCCAGCGGTTCATCAAAGAGGAGAATATCCACATCATCCACCAGAACACCGGCAACCGATACCCGCTGCTTCTGTCCGCCCGAGAGGTCCTGCGGCGCGTTTTTCAGCTGGTGTCCGATTTCAACCATGGCGGCGATCTCGTTTACCCGCCGTGTCATTTCCGCCTGCTCAACTTCGTCATTTTCCAGAGCGAAGGCGATATCTTCGCCGGCACTGAGACCGACAAACTGGCTGTCCGCGTCCTGCAGGACGGTTCCAACCAGTTTGGAGATGTCGAAGATATCTTTTGTCAGGGCGTCTTCACCGCACAACTCGAAACGACCCCGGCACTGCCCTTTGAAGGCATGGGGCACCAGGCCGTTGATGCAGTTGGCCAGCGTTGATTTCCCGGATCCTGAAGGTCCGACAATGAGTATTTTTTCGCCTGCTCTGACCCTCAGGTTGATGCCGCGCAGAGTTGGTTCCTGCTGCGTGCGGTATTGAAAGGTGAAGTCCTCAAACAACAGGCTGTATTCATCGTTACGGCCGTTTTTCCCCAGGGTCATTTATCCACTGACAGGGATCCGGCTTTGGTACGTGTCTTGGAATAGCCGAGAGCCAGCAGAGAACCGACAATCAGAACAACCGCAGTATTCAGGCCACCGGCGACCAGCCCCTGCAGATAGACTTTTTCGGCTGGTTCCTTATACATCAGGATATCCAGTGTCGGCGCGATACCTACCCAGGCAATCAGGTTGGCGGCGATCTGTACGACATTGAAAATAATCAGTTGCTTTGTGCCGAATTCACCGTCTTCAATTCGATACAGTTTGAAGAAAAGTCCGACGATCAGGCCGAAGACCGCGGAAGCGATGACCCAGCTCCACCAGATGCCGTAACCCCATGTAAGATCAGTCAGAACATGGCCGATCAGGCCGATCAGAAGTCCGGCCAGCGGCCCGAAGATGCCGGCAAATAATGCCAGGATGGCATAGGCCAGATTTAATGTGGTATTGGGAATCCCGGATGGAACAGCGACGAAGCGCATCAGCACGAAAAAGAGTGCGGCGCCGATTCCTGTAGCGACAACCATGCGGACACTGAAGATTTTGCTTTTCATCGTAACCCTCCCTGTTTTCTATCTTCACTCCGGCGCGATATCCGGCCGGAGTCAACAACTGACTTGCAAGGCCCGCATCCGGGCCTATTCATAGACAAGACGTGGTGCTTTACGCATGGCGATCTGCCAGTTTGTGCCTGTACCGATATTGTAGGCCTGAGCAAAGGAGCCCTGGTTGATCGCGACAGCCATATTGCTCAGGGAATTAAGATAAACCAGAGACTCACCGACATTCACATCCGCGAAAGATTTGGCATAGACGAGGAAATTCTTATAGACTGTGCGCGTATCGTGCTGAATGTCGACTTCGACACGATTGCCCACGGTGATATTCAGTGTCTTGAACAGATTGAGCGGGATATTGGTCCAGAGGCTGCCGAATCTGACGTCAAGGACATCGATGGTACCGCTTACACTGTCGCCTGACCGCTCAGCCGGGACGACATTGAGCTGGACCAGTGAATCGATATCCAATTCAGGACCGATCTCATCCAGCCGGCTGACACCGGCGGCCAGACGGGCTCCGACATAGGCATAGACATCGCGCCCGTGGAACGTATAGGACAGCTCAGCGAAAGGTGAATGGCTTTCGGCTTCAACGATCAGACGGGCCTGCCGGACGCCCAGCATGCGGATGATATGTGTAATGGTCCCGTTATCAGGGGTTACGATAATCTGCCCGGTCTGGGTTTCGACCGCGACACTGCGCCGGGTGGATCCGACACCGGGGTCAACGACTGAGACGAAAACGGTTCCAACCGGCCAGAACTGTACTGTCTGAATCAGCCGGTAGGAGGCTTCCCAGACATTGTACTGCGGGATATCATGGGTCAGGTCGAAAATTTTAAGAAACGGGTCAACCGAATAAGCAACTCCGTACATCGCGGAAACCGCGCCGTCACTGATTCCGAAATCAGACTGAAAAACAAGGGCTTTCCGTTCATTTTCCGGCATATGGACACCTGCCTGGTTCTGTTTGTCCGGGAATCAAAACCGCAACAATGATCTAGTGTGCGATCGGTCAATGAATCCGGCGAAACGTGTCAACTTGCGTTTATTATAACATTGAATCGGTCGATGATCCACGTAGAAAACAGCACAACGCAAACCGCTCCGGCCGGGGTCCGATCGATGCTTCACGACATTGACAAACCGGGTCATAACTGGAAAACTGAAGGAAGATCAGCCATCCGAAAGACAGATCATGCAGCGGAGGTTCAACGATGCCAGTACTGGATATGCCATTATCGGAATTGAGAAACTATACAGGCAGCAGTCCCTGTCCGCGGGACATTGATGTCTACTGGGATAAAGCACTGTCAGACATGAAGGCCATCGACGCGAATGTCATCATCACTGCCGCTGATTTCATCTGTGATTTTGCCGCCTGTTATGACCTGACATTTACCGGACTGGGCGGTTCCCGCGTTTACGCCAAGCTGCTCAAACCGCTTAATCTGACCCGGCCGGCACCGGCATTGCTCAAATTCCACGGCTACTCGGCCAGCAGCGGCGACTGGAGCGATCATCTGGCCCATGTCGCGGCCGGATATATCGTCGCGGCGCTTGACTGCCGCGGTCAGGGAGGAAAATCCCAGGATCTGGGCGGATCGAGCGGCAACACCCTGATGGGGCACATCGTTCGTGGCCTCGAGGATGGACCGGAATCATTGTATTTCAGATCGGTTTTCTCTGACACCGCGCAGCTGGCCGGAATTGTGCTGGCGATGGATGATGTTGACGCGGCCCGTGTGATGGCCACCGGCGGTTCGCAGGGTGGTGGGCTGACCATCGCCTGTGCCGCGCTTGAACCGAGAGTCAGCCGGGCACTCGCGGTCTACCCGTTTCTGTCTGATTACAAACGTGTCTGGGACATGGACTTGGATATCAAGGCTTATGACGGTCTGCGCCAGTATTTCCGCCGCTTTGATCCCCGTCATGAACACGAAGACCGCTTTTTTGATGTCCTCAGCTACATTGATATCCAGAATCTCGCGCACCGCATCAAGGCGGATGTCACCATCGTGACCGGATTGATGGATGATGTCTGTCCGCCATCAACCCAGTTCGCGGTCTATAACAGGATACAGTCGGTGAAGAAGATTGTCCTGTATCCCGATTTTGGCCATGAAGGGCTGCCGGATGTCAATGATCTGCTGATGCGTCAATTAATGGAACTGAAAGGCTGAACGGTGATGAATGCCAGAGAACGGGAAGATCAGGCCCTGTCGTTCAGGAAGGCAGTGGACCGTGGCCCGGTCCTCGAAACGTTCCAGCCCTGGACACTGACGATCGATCGTTTTCTCCAACAGGGTCTGCCGCTGGAAATCGGCGGACCGCTGTCATCCGATCATGACATCGGCGGCCCCCCTGAGCCTTATGTACAGACCGCATGGGGAGAACTTGTCTTTGCCTACGAGTCCTGGCTGGGCTTCGATCCCCTGAGACGAATCAGTTTTACTCTGCCGTTCCGAAGACAGCCGGCCAGGATCCGTGATCAGCATGACTGGCTCGCTTTACTCGAGCGTTCCCGCTCTGCCCCGGACACCAGCTTCAGCCGGGAGGATTTGCTTCAGGCCTGTTCCGGATTGTCAGCCGGGCACGATCAGGGGACTTTTTCCCTGCGGCTGAATCTTGAAGGATTTTTCTGGATTCCCAGGGAACTGCTCGGCATCGAACCCCACCTGTACGCGTTTTACGATCAACCGGACCTGCTGCACGCGATCAATCAGACCGTACTTGAATTGTATATTGAAAGACTGAAAGATCTCCTGCGGCTCTGTCCCGTCAATGTGGTCTATATTATGGAGGATCTGAGCGGCAAAAACGGGCCGATGATCTCACCAGCGTTCTTTGATGAATTTGTCGGCTCGTATTATCGGCAGCTGGTTCCCGTTCTGAAAGCATACGGTGTCCGCCATGTCTTTGTTGATACCGACGGTGATTTTTCCACCTTGATTCCCAATTTTCTCGCCGCGGGGATTGACGGGTTTCTGCCGCTTGATGTCAACGCGGGGATCGACATTGTCCAGCTGCGCCAACACTACCCGCAGATCAAGCTGATCGGCGGCTTTAATAAATTGTGTCTGGTCGAGGGCCGTGACGCGGTTGCTCGTGAGTTTGAACGTATTCTGCCGGTCATCCGCCAGGGTGGCTTCATTCCGGGAAATGATCATCAAGTCGCACCGGCCACGCTGTTTGAGACCTATCGCTACTACATTGACTGCCTGAAAGCCGCGATGCGCGAGTCAGGCCGCGACGCGTAAACGCGCCGGGATAAGGAGATGAATATGAGTACCGATCCAACCCGCTTTCTCAATCAACTCTATGACAATAACCAGCCTCGTTACACCAATCAGCCGGGCAGCCTGAGTGACTGGCCCGTCTGGTCATCTGGACTGAAGGCAGCCGTCGCGGACAGCATTGGCCTCAAATCACTGCAGCAAATACAGACACCGCTGAATCCGGTCAGAGTGTCCTCTGAGGACTGCGGCGACTTCAGGCGGGAACTGTATCAGCTGACCATCGCGCCGCATCTGATGACACAGACATGGCTGCTCATTCCCGGCGTGCAAGTGGCCGAACCGGCCGCTGCGACCGAAGCGCTGCCAGCCGTCCTGGCCTGCCACGGGCATGGCTATGGCGTTCGGGCGATCATCGGTCTTGATCCGGAAGGAAATCCCCGTCAGACGGAGCCGGACTACCAGAAGGACTTCGCGTTGTCACTGGTTCGTCAGGGATTTATTGTTGCCGCACCGGAAATTATCGGCTTCGGTGCAGCCAGGCGCGAGGAGGACACGCATGGATCGCCGGAGGACAGCTCCTGCTATTCCATCTCGACCTACCTGCTGATGCTTGGTCTGACCATGCCGGGTCTGCGCGTTTTTCAGGCGCTGCGTAATCTGGATTTTCTCCAGTCGCTGCCCGGGGTCAATACAGACAGGATCGGCTGCATGGGCATCTCCGGCGGCGGTCTCGTTGCCGCGTTTTCAGCGGCTCTCGATGAGCGGATCAGAGCTGCGGTCATCAGCGGATATGCCAATACGTTCAGAGACAGCATCATGTCGGTGTTCCATTGTGTTGACAACTACATTCCGGGCCTGCTCCGCTACTGTGAACTGCCGGATCTGATCAGCCTGATCGCACCCCGCCCGCTCCTGATTGAGAATGGCCGCCAGGATGATATTTTCCCGATCCAGGCGGCTGAGAGAGCGCTGCTTCAGATCCGCCAGATGTACGCGCTGCATCGGGCCGCCGACCGGATCGAGTCCGATTTTTTCGAAGGCGAGCACCAGATTCACGGTGATAAGGCCTATCCGTGGCTGAAGCGTTGGCTGAGCTGAACAACGAATTCATATCATTCTAGAAAAACAGAGGAGTATCGTCATGCCAGTCATAGGAATCGATCTTGGAACGACATCGTTGTGTGCTGCCGTCTATGATGACGAACTATTTCATCCATTGGCGGTCCGGACGGCTGAGTACCCTTTCATTCACAGCAACCGCCCCTATGAGGCCATACAGGACCCTGAACTGATGGTCAGCCAGATCATCAGCTGGTGCGATCAGCTGATTGAGCAATATCCGGATATCACGGCGATCGGGCTGACCGGTCAGATGCATGGCATGATCTATCTCAATCAGGATGGTGACGCGATCAGTCCGCTGTATACGTGGCAGGATCAGACAGGCGCTCAGCCCGAACAGACGGACATGACATACAGTCAGCGTCTGGAGAATCAAACCGGACTGGTCATTCCTCCGGGCTACGGGCTTGCCACTGTTTATGCGCATCAGCGGCAGGGCAGGATTCCGGAGAACGCTGCCGCGATCTGCACTGTGGCGGATTACTGTGTGATGAAACTGTGTGGCCGGCCGGCCCCGCTGGTCCATATCACGCAGGCGGCCAGTCTCGGGGCGATGGACCTGCTGACATCAGATTTCAAGCGGCAGGATTTGCTGAACGCGGATGTTCCGCTTGAACTGCTGCCGGAGGTGACCGCTGAACCAGTTTTCGCCGGCACATACCGAAACATTCCGGTAGCCGTCGCCATCGGTGATAATCAGGCCAGCTTCGCCGGCACGGTTGAGTCTGCCGCCGGCAGTATCCTGGTGAATTATGGCACCGGAAGCCAGGTTTCCATCTGGTCGGAACAACCGCTTGATCAGCCGCCGCTGGAAGTGCGGCCCTATCTTGACGGACACTATCTTCTGGTCGGTGCCGCTTTATGCGGCGGACGCGCTTCCGCCGCGCTAGCCGGTTTCTTTACTGAGGTTCTGCAGATGGCGGAGGTTCATCAGCATGCTCTTTACCCGGCGATGGATCAGCTGCTGTGCGCAAGTCCCTACCCGGATCACCCGCTTCAGGTCGATACCCGGTTTTCAGGAACCCGGGACGATGAGCATCAGACCGGCAGCATTACCGGCATCACACTGGATAATTTCACGCCGGCGCATTTGATGTGGGGGGTGCTGGACGGCATGGTCCATGAGC
>RZZF01000382.1 GCA_009929975.1 Clostridia bacterium | reverse complement strand
GGCTACTTCCTGGGGAGTGGTTACAATGACGCCCAATGCCTCCGGAATGGTCTGTACCACGGTCAATGGTTCATCTCCGGTGCCCGGCGGGGCGTCAATGATCAGAAAATCCAGGTCCCCCCAGTCCACCATGCCCACAAACTGCTGGATCATGCCGGCTTTGGCCGGCCCCCGCCAGATGATGGCCTGATCCTTGTCCTGCATCAAAGCCTGAACAGATACGGCCTTGAGGTTGTCGTTCACCTGTTTGGGAACCAGGCGCTGCTGGTCCGGGGTGATGTCCAGCAGGTCTTTCATGCCCAGCATCTGGGCGATGCCGATGGTGATATCGATTCCACCGGTAAAATCAGCATACAGCTGAACCGCGTAATAGACCATGGCAATCAGGACATAGCTGCCCTGATATTGCTGCGGGTCACCGATGATTGTCGAGACCGCGACCACAATCCGGTCGGCAATGACCATTTTCTTAAAATAGCCCCAGAGAATTCGCTGCAGACCATAGCTGACGGCCTGCCGGTCGAATCCGTGCGGCTGATACAGCGACTGCGCCAGATCATCGTATCGGCTGATCGGTCCCTGAATCAATTGGGGAAAAAACGAAACAAACAGCGCCAGACGGAAAATATTACGTTCCGCAGGGTACTTGCCGCGGTGGACATCAATCACATAGCCCATACTCTGGAATGTATAAAAAGAGATACCGAGCGGCAGGGCGAGATTCATGAATGATAAGGTTTTTCCGCTGCCAAAGACCTGCAGCAGCGCATTGATATTGCCGATTGTGAAATTCCCGTATTTCAAAACACCGAGCAGGCCGAAATTAATCAGCAGGCACAGCAGCAGCCAGCGCCAGCGGACTGATCTTGCCTTATCACGGAAACTGCGTTTTTCCTGGCGGGACAGGCCGGCCTGATGCTCACTGAACCACTGTTTTTCCCGATCACGCAGCCGCTGCAGCTGCCGGCCGATCAGACAAGTGGATCCGGTCGTTATGAGCAGATAGGCCATGAACTGCAGACCGGCAAAACTGTAGAACAGATAACTGGCGGCCAGCAGCAGCATCCATTGATACCGCTTTGGAATCAGATAATAGGCAGCAAATAGCAATCCCAGAAACAGGATAAACTCAAACGATACAAAACTCATCCACGACTCCTCATCGCCAGTGATTACTCATCAAGCAGCCGTGAGACCATCGCGGCCAGAGCCGGCGCCGAATTGAAATTCTCCGGTACGATCTCATTGGCGGGAATGGTCACATCAAACTCATTGCTCATTTCCGCGATCAGTGTCACGATATCGAATGAGTCGAGGATCTTATCATCGATCAATGTCTGATGTGACGTGAAGTCAACATCCGGGTGCATTTCACTGAGAATTTCCATAATATCATCAACGAGTGCCATGTTTCTCCTCTTTCTCCCCGGCCGGGCTTTTCCGGTCAGGCTTTGTCTGATCCAGCAGTCGGCGCAGCGACTGCCGGTCGATCTTCCGGTTGCTCGTCAGGGGCATGGTGTCAAGCTGGCGGACCACATTCGGCAGCATGTATCGGGGCAGCCGGCCGCGCAGAAAC
>RZZF01000381.1 GCA_009929975.1 Clostridia bacterium | reverse complement strand
CCGCCGTCAGCAGACCTTCATACGTTGGCACATAACGAATCAGCATAAATCTCCTCAAGGCTGATCTGGTTTGAGCGCTGCCGCTGCCGTCCGCTCTGGTCACAGAGCAGACTGCGCAGATTCTCCGGATTTGGCAGAAATGGACCACCGTACCGACCATTGCAGGTAATGAACCAGCCGGCCCGTTTCATCGAGATGCGCATCCCCTTCAGATCATCAAGCGTCAGACGATGATGCCGCCGGGCCGCGACGATCCGCCGCGCGGAGCGGATGCCGATGCCCGGAACCCGCAGCAGCTGTTCATAATCAGCCTGGTTCAGTTCAATGGGAAACTGGTCGAGATGCCGGACAGCCCAGGCCGATTTGGGATCAAGTGCCAGATCAAGATCCGGCTGGCTCTCATCGATCAGCTCATCACAGGTGAACTGGTAAAAACGCAGCAGCCAGTCGGCCTGATACAGCCGGTGCTCCCGCAGAAGCGGCGGCGCTGTCGCAAGCGACGGCAGTCTTTGGTCATCATTGATCGGCAGATAGGCGGAATAGTAGACACGTTTCAGCTGACAGCTGTCATATAGTTTCTGTGCCGTCCGCAGGATCTGCAAATCCTTCTCCGCACTGGCACCGACAATGATCTGGGTCGTCTGGCCGGCCGGAGAAAACCGCGGCGTATGGCGAAAATGCGCCAACTCATCCTTCTGTGTGATCAGACGGCGTGACAGGTATCGAATCGGCTGGAAAATCGCCTGCGCTGCTTTCTGTGGTGCCAGCAGGCGCAGGGATTCAGTCGTGCACTGCTCAATATTGATGCTGACCCTGTCAGCCAGCCGCCCCATCTGCTCCAGCAGGTGGTCAGAGCAGCCGGGAATGGCTTTGGCGTGAATGTACCCGTTGAAGCGGTACTGCTCTCTCAGCCGTTTCAATGTCGCGATCATCAGTTCCATGGTATCATCCGGGCAGCGCCAGACAGCTGAGCTGAGAAACAGGCCTTCAATGTAGTTGCGCCGGTAGAATGCCATCGTCAGATCAGCCAGTTCATCCGGCTCGAAACGAGTCCGCCTGATCTGGTTCGAGCAGCGGTTGATGCAGTAAACACAGTCGTAGACGCATTGGTTGGTCTGAAGCACCTTGAGCAGGGAAACACAGCGGCCGTCCGCCGTCCAGGTGTGGCAAAGACCGGCCGGTACCGTATTGCCGACATGCCCGGGTTTCCCCTCCCGCCGGCTGCCGCTGCTCGAGCAGGACACATCATATCGGGCCGACTCTCCGAGAATGGCCAGTTTCTCTGTCAGGTCCATACGCCACGCCCTCTCCTCATCCATCACTGAGATCATTATAAAGAAGCCCTGTTTCAATGTCAAACATTTGTTCGTCATTACAGCGATAGGAAACTTTTCGTTTTCTGACTTTGCCGATTCATTTGGTTGAAGTCCTTGAATAAACGTGCTAATTTGAATAGAAGCCTGACTTTTACAGTTAGAGGGATAAAAAAGAGCTGAAGACCACTGTGTAACAGCAGTTTTCGGCTCTTTTCGAATGTGTAGAGATTGTAGTATAGTAGGGCCTATTTTTTCATTGAGGC
>RZZF01000380.1 GCA_009929975.1 Clostridia bacterium | reverse complement strand
ATGATATCCATTTTATTTTCCAGACCGAGACCGAGGATCGACAGTTGATCGCGATAATAATCCTTGCGTGATTTGTTGATGCCGGGGGTCAGGCTGTATTTTTTCCCCTTATGATCGGCCAGTGACATGTTCTCCAGCAACGTCAGGTTCGGGCAGGTTCCCATCGCCGGGTTCTGGTAGACGCGGCCGATCTTTTCATAGCGCTTGAAGTCCTTCATCCTGACGATACTTTCACCGCCGACCTGGACATCACCTTTCTCGATCGGGATACTGCCGCAGATGATATTGAGCAGGGATGTCTTACCGCTGCCGTTGCTGCCGACAATCGAGAGGAACTCTCCGTCCTGAACTGTCAGGTTGAAGCCGTCAAACAGACACATTTCCGTGACGGTTCCGGGGTTATATATTTTTGTGATATTTTTAAGTTCGAGCATGATGCGTCACTCTCCTCAGGCTTTGGCGGTCTGCCGTTTCTGGTAATTGCCGAAAATGAGAATACCGAGAAACAACACGGCCGTAATCAATTTCAGCAGGTTGGCCGGCAGGCCGAGGCTGATCGCGACCTGCATGCAGGCCTTGTAGATGATGCTGCCGACCAGGGCGGCCGTCGTTCCGCGGATAAAGCCGAATTTACGGAACAGTGTACTGCCGATGATCACGGTCGCCAGGCCGAACACCACCTGGCCGGTTCCCATGGTACTGGAAAACGCACGTTGTTCATGGCAGACGACACTGCCTGACAGGGCGACCAGAGCGTTGGAGATGACCAGACCGATAATCTTGACGGTGCCTTTGTCTTTGGCCAGGGAAGTCACCAGAACACTGTTGTCTCCAACGGCTCTGAGCAGCAGACCGTTTTTTGTTTTGAAATAGAGATCCAGCAGGACTTTGAATAGTAAGGCGATGATCAGGGATATGATCAGCTTGCGCTGGATCAGTGACAGTCCCCCCAGGAGCCGCATGACCGGGCCGGCGGTGTAAATTGTTTCGGTCTCGCGCCCGATGATCAGGTTGGATCCGGCGATCTGCAGATTGATTGAGAAGAGGGCGGTCATCGTGATGATACCGGCCAGCAGATCACGGACCTGGAACTTGACGTGGATGATGCCGGTGACCAATCCGGCGGCCGCACCGGCGGCCAGGGAGACCAGCAGGGTCAGGTACGGATCGTAGCCATTGGTCAGCATCAGCGCGGTGACGGCAGCTCCCAGAGGAAAGCTGCCGTCAACCGTCAGATCAGGAAAATCGAGTATCTTGTATGTTATATAGACGCCGTACGACAACAAGGCGTAGAGAAGACCCTGTGTCAGTGTGCTCGTCAGAAGATCAAAAAAAACTGTCATGATTTCACCGCGATTCTCAAAGGATCAGTTCAGATGGTTGTAAAAGCCGGATCAGCCGACTTCGATAACCTCAAGGTCAGACGGGGTCGTGAGCTGCATGTCCGCGATGGCGTCGGCGTTGATGTAAAAACTATATTCAATGATGGTCTCATAGGGCATTTCAGAGGCTTTCGCTTCACCCTTAAGTATTTTAGCCGCCATCAGGCCGGTTTCCTGACCGAGCTTGAAGTAATCAATTC
>RZZF01000379.1 GCA_009929975.1 Clostridia bacterium | reverse complement strand
AGTAAAAGGCCCAGATTCAAATTTTGGAGGAATCGTTATGAAATACTCTGATACCTTGGCACAGACCATCATGCACCGCTTTCCTGATCCAGACACGTTCCCCTATCAGTCGTGGTCTTATTCTCAGGGGTTCATGTTATGGGGATTCATTCGTCTGTATGAAAAAACAGGCAATGAAGCTTATTATCAGTATGTTTCCCGTTATGGCAACGAGCATGTCGATGCCGACGGTCAGATCAGCGGATTTTCCGGTGTCAGCCTGGACGATATCATGGCGGGCTCTGTTCTGGTCTGGCTCTATACCAAAACAAAAGAGGAGAAATACCGGCTCGCCTGTGAACGGATCCGCAGGGCCTATGACGATTACCCGAGAAACAGCGATGGCGGATTCTGGCATGCACGGTTTCGTGAAGGCGAGATGTGGGTTGACGGACTGTTCATGGGTCTGATGTTTTTGACTCGTTATGGGAAATACATCGGCGACTCGGAGTATTGTTTCGCGGAAACGGTCAGGCAGCTTGCCATTGTCCTGGCACGGTGTGAGAAAGAAGATACCGGCCTGCTCTATCATGCCTACTGCGAAAATTCCACGGCCCCGTGGGCCCATCCGATTACCGGGCAATCTCCGGAAATCTGGTCTGAGGGATTAGGCTGGTATGCCATGATCCTGGCAGAGGTCCTGGCATTGATGCCGGAGACTGTCGCGGGTTATGATCAGGTGCGTGGCCAGCTGCGCAAACTGGTTGAGAGTCTCGCGATCGTTCAGGACAAGACATCGGGCCTGTGGTATCAGGTGGTCGATAAAGGCACGGCCAGACGGAACTGGCATGACACGTCCGGCAGTGCCATGTTTGTCTACACCATTAAGAAATCGGTGTTGCTCGGGCTGATCGATGAAAAATACAACCAGATCGCCGACATGGGATTTGCCGGGATCAAGACGAAATATCAGCTAGATCCTGAGGGCAGTGCCAATATTCATGATGCCTGTGATGGCGTCTGTGTCCAGCTTGACTACGACGCCTATGTGGACTATGCCCGTAATGTCAACAGCAAGGAAGCCGTCGCGGCCGTCCTGTGGGCTGCCGTGATCATGGAATATGGCGTGGCCAACGACTGACGGAGCGATCCGGCTGACGCGATCATGACGTCCGAGCCCTGAGAATATAGCGGTTCGGCCTAACGATCAAGCCAGATCGGCTGGCTCCAGGCGTGCCGGCCGTTTTGATCGATACAGATCGCGCGGACATAGGATTCACGGCCTCTGAGCTTGAATCTGGCCTGGGTCAGCGCGGCGGATGTGAGATCATTTTTGGCCGCGCCCCAGAAACTGTCTGTCTGGAAACCGATGGTCCTGCACGGTGAGCTCTCGATCATGATTTCGTCACCTTCAATCCGGAAATCATTGATCTCCGGTCCCTGGGAGGCATAAAAATAACCGGCAGCCAGGGCGTCATGAATCGCTTCAGCGGTCAGCTCAGGTGCTTTGACCCTGACAAAGCCGCCGCCGAAATCCGGCGATGTATCGCTGCCTGGTTTGGCCAGAGCCCGCTGGTGGGAATCATCTGTCGCCAGGCAGAAC
>RZZF01000080.1 GCA_009929975.1 Clostridia bacterium | reverse complement strand
GTATGCGCCCCTGTTCATCAAAAAACTTGAACAGTTCCTCTTGTGGAACGGCACCTGTATTCGCCGCATAGACATCAAAAAACTCCATCGATGGGGTTTCGATTTCCTGATAGCCGCGCTGTTCAAACATCAGCCGGACCGATTGCTCTATCTGACGCTTATTCCTGCAGCCAGCCGGCAGCAGGTCCGTCACGCCGTTCGGTGTGTGAAATTTCCACTGTCCCATGATTCTCTCCTGACTTTACCAGACTGCGAATCGCCGCTATTATGGTTCACATTTTGCTTTATCGCTTTATCTAGATAAATTGATAAAGTATTTTGAATTATACAGACATCACGAATATCTGTCAAGCGACCGGAAAAAAGAGCTCTCCGCGGCGGGCAGCCGGGAAAGCTCCAGAGTCTGTCTTTCAGTTCACTGCCGTACCGTCGGTGCTGTTTACACGCCGGCCGGTTCTTGAGCCGCGGCGGCCTGATCGCGGCGGCGGGCCTCCTGTATGGCCTGTTCAACAATCATGTCCTTGACCTTCATCAGACGTGTCAGGTTGCCCCGTTCGTTCTCATCCATTTTCATCGTGATCGACCGGATATTCTCCATCAACTCTGGAATGAGAATGTATTCGAGTGAATTAACCCGGCGCCGGGTTTTTTCGATCTCATCGGCCAGAAGCTGGGCAGTCTTCTCAACCTCCGCCAGTTCGATCATAACCGGGAAAGCCTCCATCAGCGCGGATATTGCCTGGTCGAGTTCACCGCCGACTGTCGCCAGACCATATGGCAGATTTTCAGACATGCCGCTGGATTCAAACGTCGCGTCAAACAACGGAACATGCACACTCATAATGTTCTGGCTGTCAATTCCCAGCGTCAGGGACTCGCGTCCCGTCAGCAGGGCGGTTTCCAGGACAGCCGGCTGCATCACAGCCCGGGCCAGGATCATTTCTCGATTGGCCGCGGCCAGCAGTTTTTCAACCCGCAGGCGCAGCTGTTGGTTGACCTTGATTTTATCGAGAAACTGACGCATCAGTTCATCGCGCTTGTCTTTCAGCAGTTTATGACCGCGTCGTGCCGTCACGAGCTGCTTCTTCAGACGCAGCAGCTCCATGCGGTTGGGATTGATCTGACGTCTAGCCATTCAACTCAGTCCTTTCCGTAGTATTGGTCAAGGAAATGGTCACGGATACGCTTCAGTTCAGAGCGGGGCAGCATCGACAGAAGTTTCCAGCCGATCGCCAGCGTATCGTCAATGGAACGGTCAGTCTCAAAGCCCTGGGAAACATATTCGGCTTCAAACGCGTCCGCGAATTTCGCGTACTTGAGATCAATCTCCGATAACGCGTCTTCACCGAGGATGACCTGCAGTTCCTTGGCATCTTTACCCCTTGAATACGCCGCGAACAGCTGATTCATCGTATTCGAATGGTCAGCACGGGTCTTGCCTTCACCGATTCCCTTGTCCTTGAGACGTGACAGCGACGGCAGAACATCGATTGGCGGCGTAATTCCGCGGCGGTCCAGGTCTCGGGCCAGGATGATCTGGCCTTCCGTGATATAGCCGGTCAGATCAGGAATCGGATGGGTCTTATCGTCATCTGGCATGGTCAGGATCGGAACCAGGGTCACGGAGCCGTCCTTACCCTTCTGGCGGCCGGCACGTTCGTACATGGTCGCCAGGTCAGTGTAGAGATAGCCGGGGTAGCCGCGGCGGCCGGGAACTTCCTTGCGGGCAGCGGACACCTCACGCAGCGCTTCCGCATAATAGGTGATATCCGTCATAATGACGAGAACATGCATATTGAGGTCAAAGGCCAGATATTCAGCGGCTGTCAGTGCCATTCGCGGTGTCGAGATACGCTCGATCGCCGGGTCATTGGCGAGATTGATGAACATGACAGCACGGTCAATCGCGCCGGTCCGCCGGAAATCACTGATGAAATACTCGGCTTCCTCAAAGGTAATACCCATCGCGGCAAAGACAACCGCGAACTTGCCGGATCCGTCACGCACTTTGGCCTGACGGGCGATCTGAGCTGCCAGCTGGGCATGCGGCAAACCGGAACCGGAGAAAATCGGCAGTTTCTGACCGCGGACCAGCGTGTTCAGGCCGTCGATCGCAGAAATGCCGGTCTGGATGAATTCGTTGGGATAGTCGCGGGCGGCCGGATTGATCGGCTGACCGTTGATATCAATCGTCTTGACGGGAATCAGTTCCGGCCCGCCGTCCTGAGGCTGGCCCATTCCGTCAAAAACACGGCCGAGAATGTCCGGTGAAACAGCCAGTTCCAGACCTTTGCCGAGAAAGCGGACCTTGCTGTCCTGCATATTGATGCCGATGGCACTTTCGAACAGCTGGACCAGCGCGTTGGGTCCATTGATTTCCAGAACTTTGCAGCGTCTGATTTCTCCGTTGGGCAGTTCGATTTCACCGAGCTCATCATATTTGACATCCGTCACCTGCTGAACAAGCATCAGCGGACCGGCGACTTCTTCAATTGTTCTATACTCTCTGGGCATCTCAGTGCACCCCCTGCCTGTGAATTTCCTGGATCTGCCGACTGATCTCCGTCTGAACCTGTTCAGCGTACTGATCAATCTCATCTTCCAGAACGAGTTTCATTCGTGCCAGTTTATCTCTCACCGGCAGGCTGATCAGTTCACGCAGCGGCAGATTCTGCTCAACCGCCCGGCTGCACTGATCATAGTAAGCCATCATCGCCGACAGCATGCGATACTGTTTGTTGATGGATGTATAGGTATCAATCTCATCAAAAGAGTCCTGCAGCAGATAGTCTTCACGAATGACGCGGGCCGCTTCCAGTTTGAGTCGGTCTGAGGCGGACAGGGCGTCCTGGCCGACCAGCCGGACAATCTCCTCGAGTTCAGCTTCATCCTGCAGCAGGCGCATCGCGCCAACCCTCAGTGTTTTGAAATCGGGTGAGATATTCTTTACTTTCCAGGCATCAACGCTATCGGAATACAGCGAATAGCTGTTCAGCCAGTTGATAGCCGGGAAGTGCCGTTTATAGGCAAGTGAGGAGTCCAGGCCCCAGAACACCTTGACGATACGAAGCGTCGCCTGCGCGACCGGATCGGAAAGGTCACCTCCGGGAGGGGATACCGCGCCGATAGCCGTCAGGACCCCGAGACGTTCATCCTGTCCGAGACAGCTGACAGCACCGGCTCTCTCATAGAAGTTCGCCAGACGTGAACCGAGATAGGCCGGATAACCTTCTTCACCCGGCATCTCCTCGAGCCGGCCGGACATTTCACGCAGTGCTTCAGCCCAGCGAGAGGTCGAGTCCGCCATGATCGAGACGGAATAGCCCATGTCACGGAAGTACTCGGCAATCGTGATTCCGGTATAGATGGACGCTTCACGGGCCGCAACCGGCATGTCGGATGTATTGGCGATCAGGATGGTCCGCTTCATCAGGGACTCGCCGGATTTCGGGTCGATCAATTCCGGGAACTCAAGCAGAACATCGGTCATCTCATTGCCACGTTCACCGCAGCCGATATAGACGACGATGTCGGCTTCCGCCCATTTGGCCAGCTGATGCTGGACAACGGTTTTCCCGCTGCCGAACGGACCGGGAATGGTCGCGGTGCCGCCGCGGGCGACCGGAAAGAAGGTGTCTATGCTCCTCTGCCCTGTGATCAGAGGTCGATCCGGCATGATTTTGGTCTTGTATGGGCGCGCCCGCCGGACCGGCCATTTCTGCATCATGGTCAGCTCACGCGTCGTGCCGTCTGCCAGTTTGACGCTGGCGACTACATCTTCAACCGTATAGTCTCCGGCGTTATTGGATTCAAGCGATCCGGCCACACCATGCGGAACCATGATATGGTGGCGGATCAGGGATGTCTCCTGAACATAGCCGATGATATCACCGGTTTCAACGGTCTCACCGACGTCTTTTACCGGGACATAAGACCAGGTCTGGCTGCGGTCAAGCGATGTGACAGAAATACCGCGGGTGATATTATTGCCCGAAATTTCCACCATGCGCTGCAGTGGACGCTGGATTCCGTCAAACATACCGCCGATCAGACCAGGCGCCAGTTCAACAGAAAGCGGCGCGCTCTCTGAGACAACCTTCTCGCCAGGCCCGAGGCCGGCGGTTTCCTCATAGACCTGTATCGATGCCTGATCACCATGCATTTCAATGATCTCGCCGATCAGGTTCTTGTCAGAAACACGGACGACATCAAATAATTCGGCGTCACGCATTCCACCGGCCACGACCAGCGGTCCGGAAACCTTGATGATTTCACCTTGACTATGACTACTCATACCTCAGACTCCTTCATTCATCAGCTGATGACTCAGCTGAATCAAATAAATCAATACCAACTGCCTTGCGGACAGACTCCTTGACCTGGCGCATCCCCAGACCGGTTGAACCGGTGATCGACGGTATCGGTACAATCGCCGGCAGCGGCTGCTGGCGCAGCACCTGAATCAAGGTCTGATTCTCTTCAGCCAGCGGTTCAGTGATATAAATCACCGCGAACTTGTCGCTAGCCATCTGGCGAATCAGCTCAGCCGCCTTTTCGCCGGATTCGGCTTCCCGAACGGTCATACCGAGCGCTTTAAACCCGATCACACTGTCACGGTCTCCTATGACTCCAACCTGATACATCCACTCACCTCCAGTCAAGATAGCGATCTCTCGCCAGATCGCGGGCCTGACTGAGGCTGATGCCGTTTCGCAGGCAGGCAACCACAATCCTGACATTCTTAATTTCATGCTCACGCGCGATCAGATAGGCCAGAGGAATCTCCGGACCGCTAAGGGACCAGCGGGCTGAGCGCACCGAGCGAATCAGCAGATTATCGGTGCATAAGCTGAATCCGGCCGCTCCACCGCGCTCGTCATATCGCAGCGCGGCGGCAGCCAGTGCCGGCCAGCCGCTTTTTTCGAGAAACTGGCTGATGGATTCAATCGGTTCTTCATACAAACCCAGCCAGGCCTCATGTTCAACACGGCCACCCGGCAAAAGCGCGATCCGCAGCATCCGCTGATCACTGCGCAGCTGGCGGGTCCGCATCAACAGGCCCGCGTTGATCAGATCAACCCGCAGCCGCATATAATCCGTAAAGAAAGGGTCGTTGAGACAGGCGACGCGCTCACTGACCTGCTGCCAGGCCTGCTGGTCAACCACATAGTCGATATCGCTGATATCGTATGATTTCAAGTACCGGGCGGCCGCCTTCAATGATGTCTGCCAGGCCCAGTCTGGAATCAGGTCGGCCTGCCGCACAGTCAAAGACTGGAACAGAACCGGCGGATCGATCAACGACGGCTGGAGAAACAGATGCGCCAGTCCGGCCAGCGCGCCTGTCAGGTTCTGCTGCAGTTCGCTGCCGCCTTCCGGCAGTGTCTCCTGGCTGGCTGGATTCTCCCAACCGCCTGATTTGTCCTCCGATGCCGGGTACTCTGGATCATCGGCATCGTCAGCCTGAGTCCACCACGGAGAGAGAAATTTCAAAATGACCTTGATATTATGAAAATCATGCAGCAGCAGCAGCGTGTCGACATAGTCATTTTCCGGCATCTGATCGCGCATCAGACGATAGACCAGTTCCTGTTCCCTGGCCAGAGCATCCTCCGGTTCACCACCTTGAGGATAGCCGCTCTCAGAGAGCACACGCATGACGTCCTCAACTGAACGGGCTTCATACAGCCGGTTATAGCGGGTGGAATCCAGAAGCTGCAGTTCCATTGCCCGGATCCGGCCGCTGAGATAACCATATTGTTCTTTGCCTGATCCTGTCATGCTTTCGACTCCTCGGCCAACGGCGCGTCCGATTCAAAAAGCACGCGGGCGGCGGTACGAACAAGCTGGGCCCGGTGATTGCGGACGGTCAGATCATATGTCAGATTGTCTTCAATCAAACCGCGGCGCAAGATCAGCCCGCCGCTGAAGGACCCGGCCTTTTCATCAATCGAAAAACGGCCGCCGAAAGGCGCGAGCACCTGCGGCGCAAGCGCCTGGTCCGTTTCCGAGAAACAGACCGTACCGGTCATCCTGCCATCATCCAGTGTTTTGAGCATTTCGATATAACGCGCGATACGTTCCGGTTCATTTGCCCCGGTCAGACGTTCGACAGCCTGTTCAATCACCTGATCGATCAGATCCTGACGAATCTGAAGGTCACTTTTCCGGCTCTCCATGGAGGCCAGACTGCGGGCCCGGTTCAGCCGGCCCCGACTGGCATCAGACGTTTCGATTTTCGCGTCTTCCATCATCTGGCGGCCCTGGTCACGGACTGTCTGCCATTGCGACTCCGTCCGTTCTCTGGTGCGCTCCAGAATCTGGTCTGCCTGCTGGCGACCCTCTTCCAGTATCCGTTCTAAGATTGCCTGTAATCCATCCACAGTGTCCTACCCCTTTCCGGTCGATCGGTTTTGGCAGCGGCCTTATCAGCCGATCTGCAGAATCGACAGAACAGAAGCCAGCAGCGCGAGAATGGCATAGGTTTCAACCATAACGGACATGACCAGAGCTTTGGACTGTTCTTCCGGACGCTTGGCGACCAGTGCGACGCCGGCTTCAGCCACACGGCCCTGGTAGATGGATGAATAGTAGCCGACAACCGCGATCGGCAGGGCGGCCATCAGGTATGACAGGCCACGCTGCCAGGTGATATCCATTGATCCGCCGAGCAGACCGGACTGCATCATGATCATAAACCAGGTCAGCAGACCATAAATACCCTGTGTACCGGGCAATGCCTGCAGAATAAGCAGTTTACCGAATTTGGACGGATCTTCTGTCAGAACACCGGCGGCCATTTCACCAACCCGGCCAACCGAGCGGGATGATCCGATACCGGGGATCAGTGCGGCCAGAGCACCAGCCAGCAGCGTCAGGGCCGGGCCGAGCAATTCAATAATTTCAATCATTTCTTCATCCTCCTGTTAATACCGTGCGATATTGCATGTCCGGCCCGTTTCTGATTTCAGACGGCACCGTGATAAGCCATTGTGATCAGGTCTTCTTTACGACATCCACATAATTGGTCTTGAGCCGGAACGGCCGCCACATCCGTCCGCCGCCCTCGTAGAATTTTCCGAAAAACTCGACGAAATGGAGACGACTGGTATGGACATAGGCCGAAAGGGCCGAAAGAAGCAGATTGAGTGTGTGCCCGAGCAGCGCGACCACAGCGAACAACGCATAGCCGGCCGGGGTCGGTCCGAGCAGGAACCCGAGCTGGTTGACCACCATGGCGATGACGCTGGTGGCCAGAACAAGCGCGAGAATTCGGGTATAGGAAAGAATATCACTGAAATAACCGGTGATATTGTAGAGCGACATGATACCCTTCAGCAGGCGCATGATCGGATTTTTCGCTGAGCGGCCGCCAAACAGGACCAGTACAGCCGCACCGGCGATCGCCAGGACCGGGCCGAGTGATCCGGCAAACCCTCCAAGCATCATGCCGAGGCCGCCGATGATCAAATACCACGGAAAAATATCATACACAGCGTCCTGCCATTGTCCGGCATGGATGAGCATATAGGCTCTGGCCGCCATACCGGCCAGGATATGCAGGACACCGAACACCATGCTCCAGATCATCAGGGCCATCGGATCGTCCATCGGATTGAACCACAGAGCCGGGAAATTGATTTTCTCCAGAGAGATAATCGTCAGCATATTGCCGAAGAAGCCGCCGAAAACCACACCCCAGATCATCGAGGAAATA
>RZZF01000079.1 GCA_009929975.1 Clostridia bacterium | reverse complement strand
CTGCTCATCCCAGCCTTTACGGAATTTTACTGTCAGAGGAAGCCCGGCTGTCCGCGTCAGATCTGCGCAGACACGCACGATCTGTTCGGCTCGCTCCGGCTGCTGCATCAGGGCACAGCCGTCCCCGGCACGGACAACCTTGTTGACCGGACAGCCCATATTGAGATCGACCGCCGCGCAGCGTGAGAGAATCGGATGCGACAGGATTATGTCCAGTGCCTGGCGAAAATCGTCTGTTTCTGAGCCAAAGAGCTGGATCGCAACCGGATTTTCGTCTGGATCGATCGCGATATACCGCCACGTCCGGCGCAGTTCAGGATCATGACAGATCCCGCGGACACTGACCAGCTCGGTCGCCGTCATGGAGGCTCCGTTTTCCCGGCAGATTGCACGAAAGACCTGGTCAGTGGTACCGGCCATCGGCGCGAGGGCCAGCGGTCCGTCCAGCAGCAGCGGTCCGATTCGCAGCGAATGATACAGCGACATGCCACACCTCCTGAAAAACAAAGAGCCATCTCTGATGAGATGACTCTTCTGGCGTCCCGGACAGGAATCGAACCCGTATCTACAGTTCCGGAAACTGCTACCTTATCCGTTAGGCCACCGGGACACAGCGGTTGTATTATATGTCATCAGACACAGGATTGCAAGCGATTGCCCGGGCAATTACGCGGGCTGGCGCGCCATCGGCCCCGGCGATCCGCAAAGGGAGTGCGATCAGGTCAACCCGCCGGCCGGCCAGCGTTTCCAGCCGGCTCAAATTTTCCAGAAGCAGGGTTCCCGCGCCCAGCAGTCTCAAGTGAAGACCGGGCTCACCCAGTGGATCACCAGCTTCAACAAACGTATCCATATTCGTGCCGATCAGCGGCAGATTGTGCCTGGTCAGTATATCATGGCTGCCCGACGCAAAGGAGAATCGGCTGACCGCGTCAGAGCTGCATGGGACGGCCAGCAGCAGTCCGTCCCCCGGCCGCCAGCCAGACCAGTCAATGCCCGCTGCATCCAGACAGCCCTGACCATCAATATCGATGCGCGACACCCAGGCTGTCAGAACCAGCCGGTCCGGATCAATTTGATCAATGGCAGCACCGTCCGGATGATAATGAAGCGGCGCGTCGAGATGCGTTCCACTGTGGCAGCTCATCGCCAGTTCAGACAGCTGGCAGCCATCCTTGTCATGGGCAGCAAGCCGATGGATTCTGACCGGCGGATCACCAGGATATACCGGCATTCCAGGATAAATCAACTGGCTGAGGTCCAGCCATTGTCCGGCCGGCCGCCGGCCACCGATCCCGCTCATATGGACTCCCACTGCCGGAACAGAAGCATCAGCTGTGACGCGATCTGATCGCGACGGGACGCGGCCATACGGTAAACCAGATACGGCCGCGTCCCAGCATTGAACAGGATGCGGCCACGGAACGCGCTGTCAGAGAGAATTTTCGACAGACCGTTCATATCCGGCTGATAGTCGGCATCATAATTGAGACGGATATGCTGATGCTGCTGTTCGATGCGGCTGAACCCCTGCCGTCCGGCCGCAGCGCGGATATAGGCGATATCCGCCAGGATCACGGCCTGAGCCGGCGGTTCCCCGTAACGGTCGAGCCATTCGTCCAGCAGATCCTGGTGATCCGTCAGCGAGCTGAGATCGGCGATTCTGCGGTACATATCCATCCGTTCGCCCTCATCCGGTATATAGGACGGGGGCAGGTACGCATCGACTTCCAGCTCAATGACCGTATTGATTTTCACCGGTGCCGCCTCACCGCGGATCTCGCGGATGGTGTCTTCAAGCATTCGGCAGTACAGGTCATAGCCGATCGCTTCAAGCTGCCCATGTTGTTCCGCGCCGAGCAGGTTGCCGGCCCCGCGGACTTCAAGATCACGCAGCGCGATCTTGAAACCGGAGCCGAGCTCGGTAAAATCCCGGATCGCCGACAGGCGTTTTTCAGCGATCTCGGTCAGAACACGATCACGCCGATACGTCACATAGGCATAAGCCTGGCGATCGGACCGTCCAACCCGGCCACGCAGCTGATACAGCTGGGCCAGACCGAAATGATCGGCATTTTCGACGATGATCGTGTTGACATTGGGCATATCGATACCCGATTCGATGATTGTCGTACAAACAAGAATATCAGCTTCGCCGGCAATGAAGCCGCCGATCACTTCTTCGAGCCGGCGGGCACCCATTTTACCATGCGCGTAGATGACCCGCGCACCTGGCAGCATGGTCTCAATTGACCGTGCCTTCTCAATGATCCGCCGGGTGTCATTATAAAGATAGAACACCTGGCCATGCCGCGATATCTCCCGCAGCATCGCTTCATTGACAATGTCCTGGTCGAATTCCATGACATAAGTCTGAACCGGCCGCCTGTCATGGGGAGGCTCTTCCAAAACACTGATGTCACGGATGCCTGACATCGCCATATGCAAAGTCCGTGGAATCGGTGTAGCCGTCAGGGTCAGAACATCCACACCGGGACTGATTGCTTTGATCATCTCCTTGTGATCAACGCCGAACCGCTGCTCCTCATCAACCACCAGCAGGCCGAGATTGCGGATGTGGACATCCTTGGAGAAAATACGGTGGGTTCCGATCAGGACATCGACCGTTCCCTGCTGCAGGCCGGCCAGTGTCTTTTTCTGCAGCGATTCAGGCGCGAAACGGCTGAGCAGACCGATTTCGACAGGATAATCAGCCACGCGCCGCTTGAAGTTGTCATAGTGCTGCATGGCCAGGACAGTCGTCGGCGCCAGCAGGATCGCCTGGCGCCCGTCCATCACACACTTGAACATCGCCCGGAAGGCCACTTCTGTCTTGCCAAACCCGACATCGCCGCAGAGCAGGCGGTCCATCACCTTTTCCGATTCCATATCGGTCTTGATCTCCTGAATGGCCCGGATCTGATCATCTGTCTCCTCATAGGGAAAGCTTTCTTCGAACTCCTGCTGCCAGACGGTATCTGCCGCGAATACATGGCCTTTCACCGCCATACGCTGAGCGTAGAGACGGACGAGATCGGTCGCCAGCTTCCTGATCGAGCTGCGCGCCCGTTCCTTCAGGCGATTCCACTCCTGCCCGCCCAACCGTGACAGTTTGGGCTGCCGGCCATCGGTTCCGACATATTTCTGAATCTGGTCAAGACTCTCCATCGGCAGGTACAGCGCGTCGTCACCGCTGTACTGGATATGCAGATAATCCCGCCGCATGCCATTGGTTTCAAGATTGACCAGGCCCATATAGCGGCCGATTCCATGAGCCTCATGGACGACCATCTCGCCTGGTACAAGATCACTGAAGAGATCAATCTTCAGGCCATGGCTGGTCCGGCGGCGGCGTGCTTTTCGATCACTGCCGAAAAAATCCTGCATGCCGATGACCATCAGCCCTGCCGCCGGCCAGACGAAACCTTCCCTGAATCCGGCTTCAGACAGGCGGATCTGCAAATTCTGTTCCCGCAGCCATCCGCGCATTCTGGCGACGCGCTCCTCACTGCCACAGAAAAGAATCGTTTCGCCCCGCTGATCCTGCCAGTCACGGATCCGCTGTGCCATCGCCTGTTCCCTGCCGCGCCATCGTTCTGCCGACTGCCCGCGCAGGGAGATCTGCAGACTACCGGGCAGCAGGTTGCCGGCAGCGGCGATCTGTGCCAGGCTGATGACCCCGGGTATCTTCCGGATGCGTTGGGCAATGTCCTCTCCCCGCCAGAGAATCTCGGTGCTCTCGCCCAGGATCTGCCCCTTTTCCAGCATGGCACGGATTCGTTCAAAGAACTCCGCCTGCGCGGCGTCAAGACGCTGGCGGACGCGCATCGGCTCGTCAATGAAGAGCTGGAGGCCGGCATCTTCAGCGTAGTCAAGAACAGAAGCCGCCTCTGGATAAACCCGGTGCAGCCAGCGGTCGAGACCGGAAAATATCATCTGTTCACGCAGCCGGTTCGCGTCGCGCCGCAACAGATCATCCAGCGTGGCCGCAGCTGAACGGGTTGACTCCTGAACGGCCAGCCGTCGGACGGCATCAACCGCCAGGCCGCTGATTACTTCGGACAGCCTGAGTTGTTCATCCGCGTCCTGAATGACTTCATGCGCCGGCGGAATCACAGCCTGCCGCAGCATCTCGTCTGACCGCTGCGTCTCCAGGTCAAATCGTTTCAGGGCGTCCAGTTCGGTGTCAAAAAACGAGAGGCGCAGACCGCTGGTGGTTGTTTCGTCGCTGAATGAAGCAGGCACAATATCGATGATGTCGCCGCGCCGTGCGTACTGTCCGGCACCATCGACCTGGCGCATCCGCTCGTAGCCAAGCGAAACGAGCCGCTCACAAAGTTGATCAAGATCGATTGATTCACCGACGGCCACCGTGATACAGTGCGATCGGAAGCGGCTTACCGGCATCAATTTCTGTTGAGCTGCCGATGCCGGTACAATCAGGGCCGCGATATCCGGCTGGTTCAGCGAAGCCAGAATCGAAAGCCGCTGGCGCTCCTGTTCACGGCTGACCGCGTCGGCATCTTCCAGATTGATTTCTCTCGGCCGGAATATACAGACCGTTTTCCCCGTCAAGGCCTGGATGTCAGCCGCGGCCGACCGCGCGCGCAGCTCATCCGACACCAGCAGACACGGACGGCGGCCGGATGGTTCCAGCAGGGCCAGCATCAGCCAGAGCTTCTGGCTGTCTGTCGGTCCCGAAATAGAGATCGGCCGCGCCTCAGGAGCCTGGCAGGCATCAAGCAGGCGTACGTAATCACGATCATGTGTCAGCTGATCAGAAAATAGCAGCGCATTCATTTCGGTCATGTTGCTGAAAACTCCTTCATGATCGCAGGTTGTATTTGGCCATCGCGGCTTCCAGGCCGGAACTGACCATCAGTTCCACCGCGTCGGCAGCGCGGTTCAATGTGTCTTTCATCAGATCCCGCTGCTGCGGCGGAATGTCGGAAAGGACAAATTCAGCCATATCATAATGCACCGGCCTCGGACCGATCCCGATCCGCAGACGGGGAAACGATTCATGGCCGAGATGACTGATGATTGACCGCATGCCATTGTGTGTTCCAGGCCCGCCATTGGGACGAATGCGCAGCTGACCTGCCGGCAGATCCACATCATCGTAGATAATCAGGCAGTGGTCCGGTTCAACGCGAAAATAGCGCAGGGCTTCCTGGACGGCGATCCCGCTGTTGTTCATATAGGTCGCCGGCTTCTGCAGGATCACCCGGCCTTCAGGCAGATTTCCCTGTGCCAGCAAGCTCTGGCAGCGGATACGCCGGATCGGCAGATGATGGCGTTCAGCCAGCAGATCAAGAACCATGAAGCCGAGATTGTGCCAGTTGTGAACATAACGCGTGCCGGGGTTGCCCAGGCCGCTGATCAGCCAGAGAGGCTGGTTGTGCTCCGGATGGAATTTGTTTTCGTGTCGCAGCAGTTTTCTTAGCATCGCAAGATCCTGTCCTCAGTGAGCGTTATGTGATAAAGCTCAGATAAATAAGATTTGACCGCGCAGACGGAGACGACGGCAGCCGGTTCGACCCGGCCTGCCGTCAACGCTGTCCGCAACAAAAACAGTATAGCAGAAACCCTGCCGCTGTCCCAGCCGGCCCATGCCAGCAGCCGATCAGAATTCCAGTTTCATATCACCGGAACGGATCCAGCCGATTTTGCGAAGCCCGATGGAAGTCAGTAAGGCAATCACGGCCGGCAGCAGAATATGCAGCAAAAGGATATAGATCAGAAGTTGGCCGTCGGATATGGTCCCCCGCATGGCGGCCCATGTTGTCAGCTGGCCGACCAGCCCGCTCGTTCCCATACCGGCACCGGCTGCTAGATTCTCCATTTTGAACACCGTGGTGGAGAGGGCTCCGGTTATGATCGAGGCCATTACCGCGGGCAGCAGGATCTGCGGTTTTCGGACAATATTGCCGACTTGCAGCATGGATGTGCCCAATCCCTGCGCGACCAGTCCGGCGATACGGTTTTCCCGGTAGCTGGCGACGGCGAAGCCGACCATATGGGCTGAACATCCGGCGGTCGCGGCTCCGGCTGCCCAGCCGGAAAGCCCCAGCATGATCGCGATCGCGGCACTGCTGATCGGTGCGGTCAGCAACAGGCCCATGGTCGCGGAGACCGCGATACCCATCGGCAGCGGCCGCAGCATGGTCATTTCATTGATTGCCTGGCCGATCATCACCATGAATGAAGCAATCGGAGGGCCGATCAGCACAGCAGCCAGGCCACCGCTGAGAATGCTAACAGCCGGGACCAGCAGAATATCCAGTTTGGTTTTGCCGGCGATCAGCCGTGCGCATTCCGCGCCGATGACAACCGCGATATAGGCTCCGACCGGTCCGGCGGATATATTGCCTGAACTGACACTATAGCCGATCGCTCCGACAGCGGCAGCCGAATAAATGACCAGCGGCTTGTTCTTCAGACCGGCGGCTATCGCGACCCCGATCGCCGCACCGATCACCGGAGAATTCGCCGCGGTCACGGATCCGATCAGTTCAGACAGGCCGTCGAGCAGACGCCAGTCCAGCAGCAAGAATAACTGTTTGAGAATCAGGCCGATGATCAGTGAGGCAAACAGACCCAGTGCCATGGCCCCCAGCGCGTCAATGAAATAGCGTTTTGCCAGCCGCGTCAGCCAGTGCTGACGCTTCGCTCCGGTGGTGTTGAGATTGTTTGCCGGTTTTCCCTGTTCTTTTTTCATCATATTTCCCTCCTGTGGAAAAAACGTATGCACAGGCTGTGGACAATGTGGATAACCATGTGTAAAACCCGACAGTGGTGTTTCACGCGTCATCATCCTGTAAAGAGCCTGTAATATGTTGTTTCACGCATTGCAGGAAATCGCACCGGGCTGATCTGCTGTTCCGGGCTGATATGCCTACAGCCGGAATCTGCAAGGTTTGTGAAGACAGTATATCAGTTCCAACGATGACAGGCAGAACATTTTTTCTGCCACTGTCAAATGTGGAAAAGAGGTGGATAGTCGTGTTGTTATCCGAGCAGCGCTTCAAACTGGCTGTTATATAGATGCCAGTAATGGCCCCGGACTTTCAGCAGTTCATCATGGCTGCCGCTTTCAACAATCTGCTGGCTGGCGATCACCATGATCCGCGTCGCGTGCTTGATCGTGGACAGGCGGTGGGCGATGATGAACGATGTTCGTCCGGCCATCAGGCGGTCGAGACCCCGCTGCAGCGCTTTTTCCGTTTGTGTGTCGATACTGGCTGTCGCCTCATCGAGAATAAGGATCCGCGGATCCGCCAGCATGACCCGGGCAAATGAGATCAGCTGCCGTTCACCGGCTGACACCCCGCTGCCCTGATCATTGATTTTCGTCTCGTAGCCCATCGGCAGCCGCATGATGAATTCATGGGCATGAACCGCTTTCGCCGCTTCGATACACTCTTCATCACTGGCATTGAGCCGTCCATACCGGATATTTTCCATGACGGTCTCCGGAAACAGGAAGGGATCCTGCAGCATGATGCCCATCTGTGTTCTCAGCGAATCCAGCGTCACGGACTGTATCGAGTGGCCGTCCACCGTGATCTGCCCTTCGTTGATGTCATAAAAACGACAGAGCAGATTAATGATGGTTGATTTACCCGCTCCGGTCGGTCCGACCAGGGCAATCGATTCACCCGGAGACGCGGTAAAGGAGACTTGAGTAAGCACCGGGTTTTCCGGTTCATAGGCAAAAGAGACC
>RZZF01000378.1 GCA_009929975.1 Clostridia bacterium | reverse complement strand
CAGTTTTGACGCGATTTTACTGACCAATCCAAACGGCGAAATCTATCGGGCGAATCCAGCGGCGTGCAAATTGCTGCAGAGAAACGAGGAAGAGATCTGTCAGCTGGGCCGCGCGGGTGTGGTTGATCTGGAGGACCCGCGTCTGCAGACAGCCCTCAGAAAACGCAAGGAAAACAGCCAGATCAAGACAGAGCTGAATTTCATAAGACGCGATGGGGAAGCCTTTCCCGTTGAATTGACGTCCGCCCTGTTTGAAGATGAAGAGGGAAAGAGCTGGTCGGTCATCATTTTCCGCGATGTATCACATATTAAAGAAGCTGAGGCGGCGCGACAGCAGGCCAATATAGAAGCGGCCTATTTCGCTTCTTACGACTATCTGACCGGTATTCTCAACCGCCGGGCTTTCATGAAAGCGATTGAAAAGGAAATTGAACGGACAAAACGGGAACATTCGTCGTTATCGCTTCTGCTTCTTGACGTCGACTATTTCAAACATATCAACGACCGCTTCGGCCATGCTGGCGGAGATACCGTGCTGAAACGAGTTGCTGCCGGTTTGGGCGAACAACTCCGTCCCTATGATGTGCTCGGACGTTATGGTGGTGACGAATTTATCATCTGCCTGCCGGGCACGACACAGAATGAGGCCGGTATTATCGCGGAGCGGCTGCGGCAGCATATTGAGCAATCGGATATCTCGATTGACGGCCAGCATGTACCGGTGACAATCAGCCTGGGAATTGCCAGTTATGTTTCCGATGAGAATGATATGGCTGATCGATTCATCGCCAGAGCGGATAAAAATTTATATATCGCAAAAGAACAACGAAATACTGTGTTTGGCGTATAGTGTCACATGCTTCGTACAGGAAAGGGATGAACAATGACTCAACCAAAAGAGTTCAGCCTTCAGGATTTTCCGCACTCTGAAAAGCAGGCGCCGGGGATGCGTCTGCTGCAGGCAGATTTTACCAATACGACGGTTCTGACGCTGCCGGATATTGACTATGTCTGCCGTGAAGGCCATCCGCTGCATCTGCACATCATGATACCGCAAAAACAGTCTCCGGATTCTGACACCGTTGACGGGCCGTATCCGCTGATTGTCTATGTCCAGGGCAGTGCCTGGTTCAAGCAGAATACCGCGATGAACCTGGCCCAGCTCGGCCGAATGGCCCGGCGCGGCTTTGTGATCGCATCGGTCGAATACCGGCCATCTGATCTGGCCCCTTTCCCGGCGCAGATTGAAGACACGAAAACCGCCATCCGCTATCTGCGTCAGCAGGCCGGACAGTACAAGATCAATCCGCGGCAAGTGGTTCTCTGGGGCGATTCCTCCGGCGGGCATACCGTGGTAATGAGTGGAATCACGGCCGGCACCGACTGGTTTGACACCGGCGTGTATGCAGAAGAATCCTGCGCTGTCGCCGGTATTGTTGACTATTATGGCCCTTCGCTGGTCAGTGAGATGGCCGATGAGCCATCCAATGTAGACCATGTGACCGCACAGTCGCCGGAAGGGATGCTGCTTGGCCAGGTCAAGGTGCATGATCATCTGGATCTGGCGCAGGCGGCTTCACCGATACCCTATATTGATC
>RZZF01000078.1 GCA_009929975.1 Clostridia bacterium | reverse complement strand
ACTTCGAATTTCGTAACGTTTTTATTCACCTTTAAAAATCCTTTCTTATCTTTTCTTGGAAAAGATATCAAGTCTATGTTATTGTATTACGCTGAACGTTTTTCTTCTTTTTCCGCTATGGACAACGCCGTTTCGAATATGAACTCTCTTCTCGCTTTGACGTTCTTTCCCATTACCAGATCAAGAGATTCTTCCATATCCAAAGGATTGTCCGTGGGAATTATTCGTTTAAGCATTCTTTTTTCCGGATTCATCGTCGTCTCCCACATCATCTCCGGCTGATTCTCGCCCAGACCCTTGGAACGCTGCAGCGTGCAGGAATCCGCTCCGAGCTCCAGCATCAGGCGGCTTTTCTCCTGTTCGTCATAAGCGAAATAGGTTTTCTCCTGGCGCCGTTTGCGCCATGTGATCTCATACAGGGGCGATTCGGCGATGAACACCTTGCCGTGATCAATCAGTGTCGGGGTCAGGCGATACAGCATCGCCAGGATCATTGTCCTGATATGATAGCCATCGACGTCCGCGTCGGTACAGATGATGACCTTGTCCCAGCGCAGGTTGTTCAGATCAAAGGTGCTCAGGTCCTTGTTGTGCCGGCTGGTGATTTCCACGCCGCAGCCGAGGACTTTGAGCAGATCGGTCACGATCTCGCTTTTGAATATCGTTTCATAGTCGGCCTTCAGGCAGTTGAGAATCTTGCCGCGGACCGGCATGATGGCCTGAAATTCGGAGTCACGGCCCATTTTACACGATCCCAGCGCGGAATCGCCCTCAACAATGTATAATTCCCTGCGTGTTGTATCCTTGGTGCGGCAGTCGACAAATTTCTTGACCCGGTTGATCATATCCACACTGCCCATCAGCTTCTTGCGGATATTGAGCCGCTGTCGTTCAGCACTTTCACGGCTGCGTTTATTGATCAGCATCTGTTCGATGACCCGGTCGGCTTCGGCCTTATTCTCAATGAACCAGATCTCCAGATGGCTGCGGATCAGGTCTGTGAGAAATGTCTGGATATAGCGGTTGTTGATCGACTTCTTGGTCTGGTTTTCATAGCTTGTCTGTGTGGAAAATGAACTGGTTACAATGATCAGGCTGTCCTGGATATCACCGAATGTCACTTTCGACTCATTATTCCGGTACTTGTCACGCTGGCGGATCTGACGGTCTATTTCATTGGTAAAGGCGCTGCGTACCGCCTTGTCAGGCGATCCACCATGCTCAAGCCAGCTCGAATTATGAAAATACTCCTGCCGGCTCATCTCATTATCGAAACAAAACGCGACCGATGCCTTGACCTTGTAATCCGGTTTATCCGAACGGTCGCGGCCGCGGCCGCTTCCCTCGAACAGATAGGGCGTACTGATTGTGTTCTCATCGGCGAGTTCACGAACATAACCGAGGATGCCGTCCGGATAGCAGAAGATCTCCTCATGATCGGTTTCCTCATCGCGCAGCTTGAACGTAATACCGGCATTGACGACCGCCTGCTGCTTCAACAGGGTTTGAAAATAATCGAGTGGAATGATGATATCCGTGAAGACATCACGATCAGGCAGCCAGCGCTGAATCGTGCCGGTTTCCCTGCCGTTCCATGGTTTTTTCTCCAGACCGCCGACATTATTGCCCTTTTCAAAATGCAGGTCATAACGACAGCCGTCACGCATGACTGAGACATCGAACCAGGCGGAAGCGTATTGCGTCGCGCAGGCACCCAGCCCGTTGAGACCGAGACTGTATTCATAAGAGTCGCCGGTCAGATTGTTGTACTTTCCTCCGGCGTAGAGTTCACAGTAAACCAGTTCCCAGTTGTAACGCTGTTCTTTTTCATTATAGTCAAGCGGAATTCCACGGCCGTTGTCCCGGACTTCCAATGATCCGTCCTTGTATCGAATGACAACAATCTCCCGGCCGAACCCTTCGCGTGCTTCATCGATTGAATTGGACAGTATCTCGAAAAACGAATGCTGGCACCCCTCAAGATCATCAGATCCGAAAATAACGCCGGGGCGCAGGCGGACACGGTCCGCACCCTTCAAGGATGAAATGCTAAGGTTATCATATGATCGGTTTTTCGCCATGCAAAGTCTCCCTGTTAATGATTTCCATTCCAATTTCCAATTATATCATAGAAAAAAACCGTTCGATATCGAACGGTTTTGGCGAGCCTAGGAGGACTCGAACCTCCGACCCACAGCTTAGAAGGCTGTTGCTCTATCCAACTGAGCTATAGACCCGTTTCGTCCGGATCATTATACAGGATCCGGGCCAGTCTGGCAATGAAATGGCGGCTTATCGCCGCCTTCCATCTACCTCTGACTGAGTCATCTGGAGCGGGTGATGGGAATCGAACCCACACAGTCAGCTTGGAAGGCTGAAGTTCTACCATTGAACTACACCCGCGAATGATCAGACGCCACCGTCTGTCTGCCAAATGATTTTACCTTATGCTTTTCTGTTTGTCCAGTCTTATTCTCATGAACATATGCTATAATAAAAATCATTTTTAGCCGTTACCGGAGGTAAGCCATGCGCCCTGCACATGATATCCTGCAGGTTCCCTTCTGCCTGGCCGATGGCGCGATGGGATCCTGGTTCGCCCAGCAAAGCGGACTGAGTCCCGCTGACTGTGAAGCCGCCAATCTCAGTCAGCCTCAGCTCATCCGCCAGATTCATCAGGCTTATGTCTCCTCCGGTGCGCGTTTTCTGCGAACCAATACATTCGCGGCCGCATCACAGTATGACCCTAGTCAGCCCGACCGGCTGCGCGATATTGTCCGAAGCGGATGGCAGATCGCGCTTGAATGCTCTGACGACCAGTCATTTGTCGCGGCCGACTTTGGTCCTGTATATGGTCTTGATACTAAAGAGACGCAACAGGCCTGGCAGATCGTGATTGATACCTTCATCGAATCCAGCGCTGAGTTGTTCATCTTTGAAACCTTCTCGGATCCTGACGAACTGCTGCCCTGGTCCCGCCTGATCCGCCACCGCTGTCCCCGATCCGTCATTATCGCGTCGTTTGCCCTCTCGCCGGATGGCGTGACACGCAAAGGGATTCCTCTGGCAAGCGTCGCGCTCCGGATGGAATCAGAACCATCCATTGACATCTGGGGATTTAACTGCGGCATCGGTCCGACTCACATGCGGGACCTGATTCAGCAGCTGCCCGATGACGGCAAGCCGCTGACCCTGATGCCGAACAGCGGCTATCCCCGGTTGGAAAATCAACGTCTGGTCTATGGCTCAACACCGGCCTACTATGCCGAGACGGTCAGTGATCTGCGGCTGCCGCGGGTCAAACTGATCGGCGGCTGCTGCGGTACGACGCCCCGGCATATCGCCGCGTTATCCGATCGTCTGCGCCAGCCGGCTGCGTTCCGTCAGAACAAGTCCCCGTCCCGGCCGGATGAACAACCGGCCGCGGTTCTGCCTGCGACCGGTATCACATTGGCCGAAAAACTGGACCAGGCAGCCCGCCAGAACAGACCTTTGCTTGTCTGTGAACTTGATCCACCCATGGACAGTGACATGACGCTCCTGATCCGTTCAGCGCGCCAACTGCGTGCCAGTGGAATTGATGCCGTCACTGTGGCGGATTCACCACTGGCCCGGGTCAAGCTCGATCCGATCGTCGCCGCGGCGCGGCTGCAGCGGGAAACCGGTATCACAACCCTGCCCCACCTGACCTGCCGTGATCGAAACGCCAACGCGCTGCGCAGCAGCCTGCTGGCCATGCACAGCGAAGGGATCCGCCAGGTGCTGGCGATCACCGGTGACGCGATTCCGGAATCTGATCATGGCTTTGTCCGTCCCGTCTTCAACCTGAACAGTCAGGGGCTGCTCGCCCTGATCAGTCAGATGAACCATGATATTTTCCCGTCATCACCTTTACTTGCCGCTGCGGCCCTGGATCCGGGGGTCGCCAATCCTCAGGCAGAACTGCGGCGCCTGAATGCCAAGAAGGCTGCCGGTGCCACTCTGGTTTTGACCCAGCCGGTCTATGACAGCGCACGGATCGAACTGATCCGTCAAGCGAGGCAGATCGGTCTGAAAGTCCTGATCGGCATCATGCCACTGGTCAGCTACCGCAACGCACTGTACCTGAGCCAGGAGATACCCGGTATCCGGATCCCGGCTGAAGTCATTGCCCGATTTCATCCTGAACAGCCAAGAGAACAATCCGTCCAGATCGGTATTGACCTATGCGTCAGCCTGATGGACGAGTTGAAAGAAGCCGCGGATGGATTTTACCTGATCGCGCCCTTCAACCGGGCTGACATCATCATTGATCTCTGCCGGCAGAGCCAGGGTCTGGCCTCAATAGCACTGCCGCTGGCCGGCAATTCACAAAAGGAGCCCTGCGATGATCTTGATTGCTGAGAATTTCAACAGTTCTGTTCCATCCGTCGCCCAGGCGATGGAACTTGACCAACAGGATGTTCTGGCCGCTCTGGCCCACCGTCTGTCGGACAGCGCAGCCGATTACATCGATGTCAATGCCGGTATTTTTCTTGACCGCGAGTCAGAAAAGCTGCAGGCGCTGATTCACACCATCCGCACCGTCTCGGATCAGCCGCTGGTGCTGGATTCCCCCAGCCCGGCAGTCCTGGATCAGGCAGCCGAGCTGGTCAGCCGCAATCCGCTTCGCGGCCATGCCCCGGGTGATGGACTGCCGGATCTTCTTCTTAATTCGATCAGCCTGGAGGAAAACCGATACCAGTCTGTTTGTGAAATTGCGACCCGCCATCAAGCCGGTGTCATCGCTTTGCTGATGGACGATCAGGGTATTCCGGATGAACCGGAAGCCTCCCTGCAGATTGCCGACCGGCTGGTCAACCGGCTGCGCAGTGACGGATTTCCTGATCGTCATATCTTTCTTGATCCACTGGTCCGGCCGGTGTCGACCTGGGATCAGGCCGGCCGCCAGGTCCTCCAGGTCATCCGAGAACTCAGCCGGCGATATCCGGAGATTCAGATCAGCATCGGACTGAGCAATGTCTCCTTCGGTTTGCCGGGCCGGCGCTGGCTCAACCAGGCACTTCTGGCCCAGGCTATGGCCTGTGGCCTGACCTGCGCGATTCTCAATCCGCTGGATGAAGACCTGATGCAGCTGTATCAAGCCTGCCGGGTCATGCTCGGCCAGGATGAGTGGTGTATGGATTATCTGAATCGCTATCGGATGAAATAATGGCCGTGGTCAGCCATCGGTATCACTGCCGGCATCATCCTCAACCAGACTGACATAGGGGAAATAGACATACCCCTGCCGGTCATCTTCGCTGACGATTCGAACCCAGTCACCGTCAGGCGGTTCAAGCTGACGCAGACGATCTCCACGGCTGAACGTGTACAGCAGGGGCGTATCCGTCGACGTGCCTTCCCGCAGATTCAGGCGATCGACCGCGACGGCGTACCAGATCGCCTCCGCAGGTTCAGTCGCAATTGGTGTGGGACTGAGCGTCGGCCGGGGTGTCGGTGTGGCTGCCAGCTCACTGCTGCTCTCCTGCGGCTCAGTTTCTTTTGTGTCCCCACCACCACCGATCAGAATGATCGCGATCACAACCACCGCAGCCAGCAGTGGCAGCCCCAGTAAAATCCAGCGCGGCAGTTCTCTGATTGATAGCCAGGCTGACCGTTTCCGGGCCGGTTCCGGAGCCGCGGCGGGGTTCGGGTCCGGCCTGCGGACCATTGATTCACTGATGGATTCATCCGGATGCTCAGGCTCGTGCTTCCTGGCTGCCTTCATCTTCTGATTGGCACGCCAGCGCTCCGTCAGCTTCTGGATCATCGGCCGGTCATCCGCCAGCGGCTGGTCTTCCTGCAGGGTCAGAATCTGCCAGGCCATCCAGGTATGATCACCGGTCATCCCGCGTAGGCGCGCATCGCTGAACAGGGTGCTCATTTTGGCTGGAAGCTGACGCAGACCGGCTAATGACGACACAATCTCTTCCGCTGAATACAGATCAAAAAGCTGTGGCGGCAACATAAGGAATTGGTCATTTTCTTTCAGATTGACAACATGATAGGTCAGATCAGCACCCGGTAAATCGGTTGAACGACTGTCTGACGCCGCGACACTGCGAATCCGGCTCAACTCGTTTTGCCGCAGGATATAGAGACGCTTATCCGCCGGCAGCCAGGCGCGCATTCTGTGATCGTCGAGGCAGATCAGCCAGGCAGGCTGAAGCTGATACTGCTGCAGCAGCGTCGCCAGTGCGGCACACCCTTGTCTTGGCAGTTCCTGGTTGACCGACTGCCAGGCATCGAGCAGTTTTTGATGACTGCTTCGCGGCTGCGGAAACGCCAGGCCGGATTCCGTGACGATTTCCTTCGGACCGGAAAAGGTGTCAAGGAAAGCGGCCACAATCTGCATGGGTCGGTTGCTCGTCTGAACGTGTACCGGCTGACGGACCGATGCCAGGAGGCCCAGCCGCGTCTGATTCGCCAGACAAGCAAGGTGCCGGGTATCATAGTCGCTGAGGCTGAGTGTCAGAGTCGTTCGGATCAAAGCCAGTCTCCTATCATTTGATGATGAATCATTTTGAATGTCTTATTTATTGTACATCATAATGCTTGGATTCGCCCATGTTCCAGCCGCTATTTTCCGTCATTACGCTGAATTTATGTGATTTTTTCATAATTCTGTTAAAATGGTGTAACAAACAACGATGGAACCACTGCCTTTCGGCCAGGAGGTATGACATGGAGACCCGGTTGCTGCTGGAAAAAATCCGTGAGAATATTGCCAGGGTACTCGTCGGGCATCAGGACGCAATTGATCTATTGCTGATTGCCCTGCTCTGCCAGGGACATGTACTGATCGAAGATGTGCCGGGGGTCGGCAAGACAACGCTGGCCCAGGCTTTCGCCCGTTCCCTGGATCTCAGTTTCCGGCGGATCCAGTTCACACCCGATGTACTGCCCTCCGATATCACCGGTTATCATTTATATGACCTCAAGGAAAACCGCATGACCTTTCAGGAAGGTGCTCTGATGAGCCAGATCATCCTGGCGGATGAAATCAACCGCAGCAGCCCGAAAACCCAGTCCAGCCTGCTCGAAGTCATGGAAGAAAACCAGGTGACGGTCGACGGTGTCACACGCCGTGTGCCCCGGCCATTCATGGTTCTGGCGACACAGAACCCGATTGAATACGCAGGAACCTTTCCACTGCCTGAAGCCCAGCTGGATCGTTTTCTGCTGCGTATCAGCATCGGTTATCCGACCCATCCTGAAGAAATCGCCATTTTACAGAAACATGTCTCACCGCTGCCCGTGACTGAACTGCAGCCGGTCGCTGACCAGTCCGCGGTCGAAGCCTTGCAGCAGACGGTACGTGAGATCACGATCAGCCTGCCCGTGATGGAATATATTACCCGCATCAGCGAAAAAACAAGGCAGCATGAATCCATCGCCCTGGGCATCAGCCCGCGTGGCAGCATCGCGCTGATGCGTGCCGCCAGAGCCAGGGCCCGCCTGCAAAACCGGGACTTTGTTCTGCCCGATGACATTCAGGCGCTGGCCATGCCGGTGCTGCTGCACCGGATCGTCCTGCGGCCGGAAGCCGCGCTGAACGCGGGATCCGCCAGACAGGTCCTTGATCAGCTGATTCACAGTGTTGCCGTACCAGCTGTCCGATGAAACGCTGGCGTGCCGTCTATTACTCCCTGGCCGGATTCTGGCTTTTGGCGGCATTGACCAGCGGCCAGAGAATTTTCTTTCTGTTGTTTGCGATCCAGTTTTTTCTCGCGCTGTTCGCGCTGCTGATGAACCTCTGGGCCGCGCTGTCATTCACCTATCT
>RZZF01000377.1 GCA_009929975.1 Clostridia bacterium | reverse complement strand
GATCACCCTGGTTCGCGACCTCAATATTCAGTGTCACGTGGCTGCCTTGGTTGGCGGCTCCGGTCAGTCGAATGTCAGTGCGGGTATAGCTGAGCCCATGGCCGAAACAGTAGCGCGGCTGAACCCGGAAACTGTCAAAGTAGCGATAGCCGACATAGAGGCCTTCACGGTAATCTTCGTCAGAACGATTGCCGTTCAGATAACTGTAGTCCATAGCATAGGGGATGTCCTCATATTTGATCGGCCAGGTCGCGGTCAGACGACCCGACGGACTGACCCGGCCGGACAAAACGGCGGCCAGGGCGTTGCCGCCCTCCATTCCCTGCTGGCAAAAATAGACCAGCGCGCCGATCCCCTTGATGTCATCGAGTGCCGATAGATCGAGTGAGTTGCCGGTATTGATGATGACAATCGTCTTGCGATAGTACTCGGTCAATTGTTTGATATGAGCGATTTCTTCCGCGGCGGGCGCGTTCTCACCCTTTTCGATCCGCCGGTCCATTCCTTCGCCGGCCTGGCGCGCGATCACATAGATCGCGGTATCGGTTGAGCTTTTCCGGATATCCTCTTTTGTGATATCACGGCCGAAGGGTGGCAGGAAGGACTCGCCCATCGCGTTCATGAGGTTTTTGATCGAGAGTGTGCGGCTTTTTCTGGCCTGCTCCTTTTTGAACTGTGCCAGTTTCTCATGATACTGCCGTTTGTGGTCATCAAGCCAGTCCCGGCTTGTGATCGTGAATCCGGCAGCCTCCAGTCCTTCCGCGATGGTCACGCTGCCGCGCTCATTGACCTCACCGGAACCGGTGCCGCCCTTGATCGTGAAGCAGGCACCACTGCCGAAGAGCGCGACGGGTTCGGGCCTGATCGGCAGCGTGTCATGGCTGTTTTCCAGCAGGACGATGCCCTCAACCGCGGCGTTGAAAGCGATTTGACGATGCTCCCTCTCGCGGGTTGTTTCGGTATCATCTGATGATGCTTTCGTGTAATATTTCATAGAAGCAGTTCCCCCGGCCAGCCTGAGTCCTTAATCCTATTATACAGATATCCGCTGATGCGGCCGGCATAAAAAATACACAGTGATATAATCAAAAATATAAAGACCATCGTGATTTGATCGGTACCAGTCGAAGACCGGTGCCGACACGATCAGACCCTGATCAAGCACGCTGATTTCAGCTCAACGACGGAGGAGGTATCACTGTGAACACAAAGGATCATGATCACTATATTCTGGCTGGCTATGTCATGGATCGGAATCTGCCCGGTGTGACCGCTGAGGATGCCCGGCGCCTGACCCATCTGAATGTCGCGTTCGGACTGGTCAGGGATCACCGGGTTCAGACCGATCATTTGAAACACCTGGATGTTTTTTCCTCACTTCGCCAGGCCAATCCGGCCCTGCAGATTGTGCTGTCCATCGGCGGATGGGGTGCCGGCGGATTCTCTGAGGCGGCGGCAACCGCGCAGACACGACAGATTTTTGTCAGCACGGCGGTTGAGGCCATGCTGGCCGGCGGTTTCGATGGCCTGGATATTGATTGGGAGTATCCGTGTATAGCGGTTGCCGGTATCGGAGCCAGCCCGGCTGACAAGACGACCTTTACCC
>RZZF01000077.1 GCA_009929975.1 Clostridia bacterium | reverse complement strand
GATGCAGACGGCGTCCTTGGAGTGGTCCTGCCCTATAAGGATCAACGGACAGCGATGGTTGCCCTGCTGCCGCGAGATGATGAGTCTCCGGCTGATCTGGTCAGTCAGCTCAGCGACGGCCGGCTGACCGGCTGGGTTGAGCAGGCGGAAACGGGGATGGTTGATCTGGCATTGCCCAAGTTCACGATTGAGGATGATCTCAGTCTGGTGAAGCCTTTGGCCGCCATGGGGCTCATTCAGGCCTTCGATTCGAACAGCGCCGATTTTTCAGCGATGAGTGCTTCCGGCACACGTGATTTATTCATCGGGGAGGTCCATCACAAAACCTTTATCCGGGTCGACGAACTGGGAACCGAAGCCGCCGCTGTCACCTCAGTCGAGATGCGCGCGACCGGGATGCCGGTTTATGATCTGACGGTCAGTTTCGACCGGCCATTCGTCTATGTGCTGCTCGATCTGGACAGCGTGACCCCGCTGTTCATCGGTCTTCTGGAAAACCCGGCCTGATCCGGATCCGGCGATCGAAATCAACACGTTCAACTCTGTGGAGATGCCTGTCGCCGCCCAGCGCGGCGCAGGCGTCTTTTTTCTATCACCGCGTTCAAAACACCGCCGTATAAAAGCATGGTGCAGCACAGATAGATCCAGACCAGCAGCAGAATCAATCCGGCGATACTGCCATAGAGGCGGGCATAGCGGTCAAAATTGCTGATATACCAGGAAAATCCTGCTGACAGCACGATCCAGGCAGCGGCCGCGAACAGGGCACCCGGCCAGGCCTTGCGCAAACGGTGGCCGCGAGTCGCGGTGGCGGCATATAAAAAAATAAACACGAGAAAAAGCAGGACAAATGAGGCAAGAAAACGGAGCCATTGCAGAAGTTCAGCGCTGGCGATCGTCAAACTGGTATGGATCAGCAGCTGTTCCAGGACCAGGCCGCCAAACGCGATGAGCAGCAGTGTCATCAGAATGACAAGTCCGAGAATCAAGGTGAGCAGCAGACCGAGGAGGCGCAGCGTGATGAATGAATACGTATGCTCGAGATCATAAGCGCGATCCAGGCCGCGCAGAAGCACACTGAACCCGCTGGATGATGCCCATACCACACCCAGCATACTGAAAGAAGCCAGTGTCAGATTGCTGCTTTCAACCGTTTCAATCAGGAATGACTCGATCGTCAGCAGCAAGGGTCCCGGAATGATGCCTTGTAGTTCAGACAGCAGCCAGCTCGTCATATCGGACCGCTGGCCGATCAGCCCGAGAAGACTGATCAGGAATATGAAAAACGGGAAAAAAGCGAGGATGATGTAGTAGGCTGATTCCGCCGCCATACCGCTGACCCGTTGGCGCTGGCCGGCACCGATCCATTCAGCCACCGCTCCGAGGACGGGCATCCTGATCAGCTTAGCATGGCCGGTGTTCAGCCATTGCCTGGCCGGTTTGATATGACGTCTGATTCGTCTGATCATCAGCTGCAAACCCTCCCTGTCCTCTACTTTACCGTTTCGGCCTCTTTTTTTCCAGCCAATCCCGCAGGTGTGCCGTGCAATTGTGTCTCAGTCATGCGATACTGTTATGGAAATTATTCAAGTAAGGACGATGATATGGACACCGTTGGATGGATTCTTCTCACACTGCTGATCGGTTTGATCGGAGGTTTAATCAGTTATCGCCTGAAGCTGCCGGCCGGCGCGATGCTGGGTGCCATGCTGTTTGTCATCGTCTTCAATCTCATCAGTGACCACGCCTATCTTCCCCGTGACTCACGCACAGTTCTGCAGATTTTTTCCGGTGTCCTGCTCGGGTCGCGCATTGAGAAAAAAGATCTTCAGACCCTGAAGACCATCGTCAGGCCAAGCTTGGTTCTGATCGTCTGCATGGTGATTCTCAATCTCATCTTCGGTTTCGCGATGCATCGTATCGGCGGTCTTGACCTGGCCACATCCCTATTCGCCACCGCACCCGGCGGCATGACCGACATGGCTCTGATCGCTGACGAACTGGGAGCCAGCATGATTCAGGTCTCCAGTCTGCAGCTGCTTCGGCTGCTGGTCATCTTCGCGACACTGCCCGCGATTTTTCTCCGGCTGACCCGGCGTCGCCGGCAGCCGATCCGAACCGGTCAGGCCAATCTGCAAAACCTGGCGGCACCGGCTGACAAAACGCCGGCCGTGCAGGATCAGGCGACCACCTTTCATTGGAAGAATCTGGTACTTACAATAATTGTGGCAACCGGCGGCGGACTGCTGCTCTGGATGATGAAAATCAATGCCGGCGCGATGATCGGATCAATGCTGGCGGTCTCCCTGTTCAATATCAGAACCGGGAAAGCGACATCACCGCGTCTGCTGCGCTTCGCCGTCCAGTGCGCGGCCGGAGCCTTTGTCGGCCAGACTGTCAATCGAGACAGCCTTGCCATCCTGTCCCAATTGTTGATCCCCATGGTCATCATGGTGGCGGCGGTGTTCATTTTTACCGCGATAACCGCTTTCTCCATGTATCGCCTGACGCGGCTTGACCCGATTACCTGTCTCATTGCCAGCGCACCCGGTGGTCTCCAGGAAATGTCGCTGCTGGCCGAGGACCTCAATGCTGACCCGGCCAAAGTCGTTGTCTTGCAGACGGTACGGCTGATGAGCGTGATCATTCTCTTTCCGACCATCCTGACAGCGGTCAGCCAGCTGGGTGTCTGAATCTGAAAAAACAACGCGGCCGGAGCTGTGCAGCCGGCCGCGTTGCCGCGTTCGATACGTCGGGATCAGATCAACTGGTCAAACGCCGCCTGAAGCGCTTCACGCTGCAGCGGTCGGTCGATCAGCGGACCCCGGTCATGGAGAACAGGATGCCGGTCATGGTAAGTCGGCTGCTCCTTCTGATATAAAATACCCGTTGGAATGACATCATCAAACTGCATGGCCAGCTGCATCGCGGCCATCAGATCCTGCCGGTCATGCTGCCCTTCAACCGGCCGGACCCGTTCCTTGTACCAGCTGAATGTATTGATCTTATTGAAACTGACACAAGGCTGCAGGATGTCAACCAGCGCATAGCCCTTGTGACTGATCGCGGCTTTCATGATCTCAACCAGCTGTTTGCGGTCGCCGGTAAAGGCACGGGCAACAAATGTCGCGCCGGCAGCCAGCGCGACGAGTACGGGATTCATGGCCTGGTTGAAATTACCATCAGCCTGGACGCCGGTCACATGTCCGGTGGCGCTCGTCGGTGATGCCTGTCCTTTGGTCAGGCCATAGATCTGGTTGTCATGGACAAAATGCGTGATATCAACATTGCGCCGGATATTATGCAGGAAATGGTTGCCGCCTTCACCATAGGAATCGCCATCACCTGTATCGATGACAACGGTCAGCGCTTCATTGGCGATTTTCGCGGCAGCCGCCGGTGGCAGCGACCGGCCGTGCAGGCCGCAGAACGCGTTGGCCGAAATATACTGTGGCGTCTTAGCCGCCTGCCCGATGCCGGCCACCATCAGAACCTGATGTGGCTGGAGTTCAAGTTCCGTCAGTGCCGTTTTCAGGCTGTCCAGGATTGAAAAATTACCACAACCCGGACACCAGGCGGTTTCACGGGTACAAAATGTCTGTTCGCTCATATTATGCCTCCTCGCTCAGCTTTTGGATCAGTTCAGCCGCTGTGATCTGCCGTCCATCGTATTTGAGTACAGACCGGTCACAGGCAATGCCGCAGCTTTCACGAACCAGTCCGGCCAGCTGTCCGGTGTAATTCTGTTCGACGTTGATCACAGTTTTCGCACGGGGAGCCCGCTTCATCAGTTCCTGCACCGGCAGCGGGAAAACATCACCGAACAGCAAAGCTCCGTAGCGGGAGCCATCCGCCTGATTCAACTCGCTGACCGCTCGGCGGACCGGTCCCGCGGTCGACCCCCAGGCCAGCAGCAGAACGTCGCAGGCATCGTCGCCGGTAAATTCCGGTTCCAGCAGTTCGGTACGCAAATGATCCAGCTTGCCCATCCTTTTTTCCATCATCAGATTACGCATGTCGGCAGATTCTGTGATCATGCCCTGCTCATCATGCTCATCGCTGTCTGAGGTCACCAGATGCCCGGTCTGACCGGGATGCAGCCGCGGCGACACGCCGTCTTCGGTCAAGCGGTAGCGCAGATAAGGCGTTTCCACCTCAGTCGTCTTCACCGGCTCATCGTCAGGAATGACAAAAGGAGGGACTGATTTTGTACCGTCGCCAAGATACTGGTCACTGAGCAGAATAACTGGAATCTGATAACGCTCGGCGATCTTGAACGCGCGTATGGTCTGCTCATAGGCATCCGCCTGATCACGCAGCGCGATGACCATACGGGGAAACTCACCCTGGGCGGCAGAAATAACAAACTTCAGATCGCTTTGTTCTGTCCGGGTCGGAAGTCCGGTTGCCGGACCGGGACGCTGGACATCGGCGATCACAATCGGAAGCTCGGCGATACCGGCGAGGCCAAGCGCTTCAACCATCAGGGCGAACCCACCGCCCGATGTTCCGGTCATCGCGGGAACCCCGGCGAATGAAGCCCCCAGGGCCATATTGATCGCAGCGATCTCATCTTCAGCCTGTTCAACCACCAGATCACAGTTTTTCGACTGGCCGGCCAGATATTCCATGATACCGGTGGATGGAGACATCGGATACGCCGAATAAAAACGCAGTCCGGCCGCCAGAGCGCCCAGGGCAACCGCCTGGTTGCCGCTGACCAGCATATGCCCCGCAAAGTCAGCGTTCAGGCGATCATAGCGCTGTTCAACCGCGTCATAGCCTTCACGCATGGCGGTCTGGTTAATTTCAATGTACTGGTCTTTCACCTGCTGTCTCAAAACAACCTCGCTGTAGTCAAGGTCAAGTCCGAACAGCTTGAGAATCACACCATTGGCAATACTGCCGGCGACTCTCGGATTGCCGAGTTCTTTGGCCATATCGGCCATCGGCAGCTGAATTGTACGTGGGTCGTCACTTTCAATATCGGTATCGCAGAGAATGAAGCCATCCGGCTTGAGCGAATCACGATGAAGCCGCAGCGACTCCTCATTGAGGACAATCAGGCCATCGAGAGCCATATCCGCACTCTCAATGACTTCATCTCCGAAGCGCAGCAGGATGAAATTGTGGCCGCCCCGGATCCGCGACATGAAGTCACGGCTGGTCAGCACGGCATAGCCGGCTTTCTTCAGCTGCCATTCCAGCAGGGCCGATGTCGTATCGATGCCCTGACCGGCCGCGCCGCCAATCAGCAACGTATAAATCATAGTAACCTCCATCATGTCTACCGGCTTGTGCCGGCAGGACGATCATTATTGCAAAGCAGATCCTGTCTGCCTGATGCCTGTTGGATCAGTCCGATCCGGACCGGGGCAGGAAAGGGATCAACTGGCGGGCAAAGGAAGCGATTTCCATGGTCTGCAGCCAGACCCTGCCCGGACCGGTCAGGGTTGTCAGAAACAGCCCCTCGCCGCCGAAAAGAATATTCCTGAACCCGCGGACCATTTCCGCCTGATACTGGACGCGTTCCTCAAAAGCCGCGACCTTGCCGGTATCCACTTGAATGGTTTCTCCGGCCGCAAGCTCACGTTCAACCAGACTGCCGTCAATTTCCAGAAAGACAAGGCCCTGTCCGCTGACACGCTGCAGGACAAATCCTTCACCACCGAACAGCCCGGCCTTCAACCCTTTGGTGATATAAGCGCTCAACCGGACGCCCGGCTGCGCACAGAGAAAGGCCGATTTCTGGGCGATCAGCGGCTGGCGGCCGACTTCAACAACCGCGATGCTGCCGGGAAACGTGCTGGCGATGACAATTTCCTGATCGGGCCGGTTTGAGGTATACGTTGCCATGAACAGCGACTCACCGGAAAACATGCGGCCAAGGCCTTGCATGAAGCCGCCTTTCATATTCGTTTCCATGCTGATGCCTGTGTCTTTCCAGGCCAGTCCACCCGATTGAGTATAGATGCTTTCGCCGGAATTAAGCTTGATTGAGACCGCCGGCAGAGTCTGGCCGAAAATGGTATAGCGAAGCGCGTGATCCGGTCCGGCCGGGATCGCGGCAGCATTCAACTCACTGCCGCATGAAAGGCAGAAGCGGGCATCATCCCGGTTTTCCGATCCGCAATTCGCACAAAACATCACGGTCCTCCTAGTAGCGAAGCAGAGCCAGGCAATCACCTGATTCCGCCATTGTCTCATCATCCATGATATACACCTGGCCGCCGTTTTGCAGTGTTTTACGCGCTGCCAGATCGAAAAGATCGATATCCGATGATTGCCGGGATTCATCTCCGGAGCGTTTCAGCACACCAGTGGCTTCATCATATTGCCCTGTCAGCTGCCGCCCTTCACGTAAAAACAGCGTCTCAACCCGGCCATGGCTGACGGCAGCCAGAATGAGGCGGATATCGGACAGGACTCTGGTAGATCCCGTCAGATTCTGACAGGATGCCCATGCCTTATCCTTAGGTCTCGCGAAATGGTTCCGGACCAGCGGCCACGCTGCTTCGGCCAGTTTCTGAGGTCGTGACAGATCTGGTGAACCGGACAGATGATCGGGCATCAGCTGGCGCAAGCTGGTCACCTGATGGAAAATCGGAGCCAGGTAATCCACGCAGGCCAGAACGAGCGGAATACGCTGGTCAGTCAGAACAGCCGCAACCGCGTCATCAATGCGTCGGAAATACTCCTGCAGACGCAATTTATCCTGCTCTTTCATCTCTGCCGACCCGCCATGATAAACTGATCCAGTGCCTGATCCGCCATAGCGCTGCAAATCTTTTTCCGATTCATACTGGTCATAGATCTCACGAAGCGACTCGGGCAAGCCTGACACATCGAGCGCTTCCACCACCGTCCGCTGGCAGCGGAACAGGCGGGTTTCCCTGCGGCCCAGGGCCAGCAGATCAAAGAGGCCATCTTCAACCAAAAGCGGCAGCAGCGGCCGGATCAGCATCCGGTTCTGCACGGCAAACTCAGTCTGAACGGCCAGTGGCAGCTGCCAGACCTGCCAGTCATCCTGAGTTCGGAAAAGCGCCAGGCCCTCATTCTGGTGTTCCCAGAAAATAGCATCCTCCACCAGAGCCTTGACCGGTTCCAGCAGGCTGTCAATTTCAGTTTGACGAAATCCGTCCTCTGCCAGCCTGTCCTGGACGCTCCGGATGAGCTGGCGCAGCAGCACGCTGCCCTGACGGGTATCGGGGCCGCTTCTTTGAACTGATACAAAAAAAGACAGACATGGTGCTGCCTCAATGGTGATCAGTCCGTTAATTCTTTCCTGAAATGTTCTCTGTGACACGTAAATCAGCTCCTCTGCCTGGATTCATTCGTTACGGATTGGATCAGCAGAACGCTTGACTGGATATGTAAAAATTATAACATGACCGGACCTAAAACAGAACAGTCGTCTACAGCACAAGTTCAAGCGTGGCGGCAACACCGCGGATATACCGTGCGGCGGCGGCAACATCATCATGACTTGACAGATGTTCCATCATCAGCGGCACCGGCCGCCCCAGCTGGCTGAGCCGCTGCAGGAAAACACGGTAGTCCAGGCTTCCCTGCCCTGGAATCACCTCGTTGATATGAGTCGTCAGCTGTGATTCCAGCCGGATATCCTTGGCATGGCAGCTGCGGATATATGGCCCGAGCAGATCAAAGCAGCGATTGAGCACGGCGGCGGTATCGAGACAGGCGCGGGGACTGCACATGATATTGGCCGGATCAAGATGAACCGCGAAACGTGGACGGTCGATCGCCTGAATCAGTTCCAGATATGACTCTGGACTGTCCGGCAGCATCCAGGGCATCAGTTCAAGGGTAAAGTCTGTGTTTTGGGGCGCAACGGTATCGATGATGTGC
>RZZF01000076.1 GCA_009929975.1 Clostridia bacterium | reverse complement strand
AGAAACGCCAGCGGCACGGCGATCAGCCAGACCCCGACAACATCCAGCATCAGAGCGAACCGCGTATCACCGCCGCTGCGCAGAATACCGACAATATTGACGAGATTGAAGACACGGACCGGCATGGTCACGCCATAGACGATCAGGATGGCGCGGGAAGCGGCCTTTACAGCCGGCGCGACCTGATAGAAGGAGAGAAACAGCGGCGACAGGAGGACCAGGACCAGTCCGACCAGCACACCGCCAAGCGGAGCGAGGCGGGCAAAGCGGCGGGCATAGGTCCAGGCGGTATCCAGGCGATTGGCTCCGATCTGATTCCCGATCATGATCGCGGTGGCATTGGCCATGCCGAAGACGAAGACCATCGACAGCCGCTCAATGGTCGCCGCGATATTGACAGACGCGACGACATGGGTGCCCATCCGCGCGTAGACGACGACATATAAGGTGACACCGATCGCCCAGAGTGATTCATTAAGAACCACCGGGATGGTCGTGCGCAAAAATTTCATGACATAGATTTTATTGAAATCGAGCAGCTGGCGCAGACGGGCGGCCAGTACATGCTGCCGGCCATAGATCAGCCAGAGCATGGCCAGCCATTCGAAAATACGTGAGGCCAGTGTGGCGATCGCCGCGCCGCGCACGCCGAGGGCCGGGAATCCGAAATTGCCGAGAATCAGCAGATAGTTCAGCCCGGTATTCATCAGCAGGGCCATTGCGCTGATATACATCGGCGGCCGGGGCTGCCCGATGCTGCGCATGACGCTGGAAAAGGTGAATGAGATCGCCATCATAACGAAACTGAGTGAGACGATCCGCAGATAATCCGCGCCCAGTTCAATGACGACCGGATCATCGGAAAAGATCCGCAGCAGGACGCCCGGTATCGCGAGAGAAACCACCATGAAAACACCGGAAATCGCTGCGGCCAGCGTCAGTCCGAGGCCAAGGATCCGATGGACATTTTTCAGATCACCGCTGCCCCAGTACTGGGCAGTGAAAATCGCCGACCCGCTGCTGACGCCGAACATGAATAAGTGCAGCAGAAACGTGATCTGGTTGGCCAGACCGACCGACGCGATTTCGGTTTCACCGAGCTGGCCGATCATCACGGTGTCCACCATATTAAGGGAGGAGCCGATCAGGTTCTGCAGCGCGATCGGTGCTGTGATCGCCAGCATGGTGCGGAAGAACGCACGATCAGGCATGAGTTTCTCTTTCAGCATGTGTCATCTCCGTGGTGTTCGGGCTAATACCCGTTCAGGCATAAGTAAGCAAATCCTATACGCCGGCCTCTGCTTTGTCAATAGAGTGGTGTCGCAGCTGACACGACCATCGCGGCGGGACTTCACAAGCAGACGAATATTCGGTAATGTAGGTACATAGAGTCAAAAAGGGATCTTGACGGCGTCAGTCCCTTTGGCAAGCCGAAGTTTGATTCACCGAAAGGCAGGATCAGCCGGCAAAAGAAAGGAAGTATAGGAAATGGCAGGAGTTATTGGAACACAGGTGATGACGCAGGTTGGTTTCATTGTCCGCGATGTTGAGGCGACGAAAAAGAAATTCGCGGAGTTCTTCGGTGTTGATGTTCCGCCGCATTTTGACGGCGGCCGCTATGAAGTGACCGGGACCGTTGTCGACGGCAAGCCCGCACCGGATGCCAACTGCCTGATGGCCTTCTTTGATGTCGGACCCAATATGCAGCTGGAACTGATTCAGCCGAACGGCGTCAAGAGCACCTGGCAGGATTTTCTCGATCAGCATGGCGAAGGCATTCACCACATCGCCTTCGGAATCAAAGGCATGGATGAAAAAATTATTGCCTGCGAAAATTTCGGCATGAAATGTGTTCAGCGTGGAAAATATGGCGATGGCGGCGGTGAATATGCCTATATGGACGCCGGCAGCGACCTGAAATGCCTGATTGAACTGCTGGAAAGCTACAAATAAGACATCGCGAGAACTGGAGGAACAAGACAATGGGATTCCGCAAGGATTTTGCCTGGGGCGGCGCGTCCGCGTCCTACCAGATCGAAGGCGCGGCATTTGAAGATGGCAAGGGGCCGTCTGTCTGGGACATGTTCTGCCGTGAGCCGGGCCGGATCGCCGACGGTACTGTCGGTGATGTCGCCTGCGATCACTATCATCTGTATGAAAAAGATGTTGCCCTGATGAAAGATATGGCGTTCAACGCCTATCGCTTCTCGATTTCCTGGCCGCGTGTGCTGCCGCAGGGAACCGGTCAGGTCAATGAGGCCGGACTGGCGTTCTATGACCGGCTGGTCGACCGCCTGCTCGAGGCCGGCATCACGCCATACATCACCTTGTACCACTGGGACATGCCGTATGCGCTGTTCCAGCGGGGCGGCTGGCTCAATCCGGACAGTCCGCGCTGGTTCGCCGAATTTGCCGAGTTGATCGGCCGCCGTCTGGGCGACCGTGTCAAGCATTTCATGACCTTCAATGAACCACAGTGTTTTATCGGGATCAGCTATGTGGATACCGTACACGCGCCGGGCATCAAATTCCCCACGCGTGACGCACTGCAGATGACACACAATGTCCTGCTGGCGCATGGCCGCGGGGTCCAGGCCCTGCGTGCGGCTGTACCGGACGCGCAGATCGGCTGGGCGCCGACCTGCAGCGCGCATTATCCGGAGAGTGAAACCCCGGAAGACATCGAAGCGGCCCGCCAGGCGATCTTCGATGTACCGGATGACCGCTGGTACTGGAGTGCTTCCGTCTGGAGCGACCCGGTGCTGCTCGGCCGATACCCGGAAAAATTGTTTGACCTGCATGGCCAGCATATGCCGGCCATCGGCGCGGATGATCTCAAACTGATCAGCCAGCCGATGGATTTTCTCGGTCAGAATATCTACAACGGCTTTGGCGTGAAGTCGGATGGCCAGGGCGGGTTCACGTATGTCCGCCGGTCGGACGGCTACCCGTTTACCGGCGCCAAATGGCCGGTGACCCCGAAAGCGCTCTACTGGGGACCGCGTTTCATGGCCGAGCGCTACAAACTGCCGATCTATCTGACCGAAAACGGGATCTCCTGTCCCGATGTCGTTTCGCTCGACGGAAAAGTCCATGATCCGAACCGCATCGATTTTACCCAGCGCTATCTGCGTGAGCTGCGCCGCGCGGCCGATGACGGTGTTGATATCCGGGGCTATTTCCACTGGTGCGTCACTGATAACTTTGAATGGGCCAAAGGCTACACCGAGCGTTTCGGTATGATCTACTGCGATTTCGTGACCCAGGAACGGATCCTCAAGGATTCAGCGTACTGGTATCGCGACGTCATCCGCAGCAACGGCGAAACCCTGTGAGCCTGCTCCGGCCGGAAGGGAAACAACCATGAGAATTCTGATGTTGGATATTGACACGCTTCGGCCGGATCATATGAGCTGTTATGGCTATCCGCGCCGGACGACCCCGCGGATGGACGCGATCGCCGCGCAGGGAACCCGCTTTGACCAGTACTACTGCAGTGACGCGCCCTGCCTGCCGTCACGGGCCAGCCTGATCAGCGGCCGCTTCGGCATCCACCACGGCGCGGTCGGTCATGGCGGCACCGCGGCCGACCGCCGTCTCAGCGGCGGCCCCCGCGATTTCCGGGACTGGCAGGATCTGGAGAACTTCCATCACCTGTTCCGCAAAGCCGGCCTGTATACTGCTTCAATCAGCACATTCGCCGAGCGCCATTCCTCACACTGGTTTACCGCCGGCTTCAACGAAGTGCACAATGTCGGCGGCGGTGGAATGGAATCTGGAGAAGAAGTTCTGCCGGTCGCGCTGGACTGGCTCGACCGGGAAAAGGATCGGGAGGACTGGTTTCTCCATGTTCATTTCTGGGATCCGCACACTCCGTACCGCGCGCCGGAGGCTTTCGGCAACCCCTTCGCGGATGAACCGCTGCCGGACTGGCTGACCGATCCGGCCGTACTGGAACGGCATATGGCGATGACCGGGCCGCATACCGCGCTGGATGTCAGCATGTATGATGACAAGGAGTCGCCGCAGTACCCCCGCCAGCCCGGCAAGGTGATTGATATGGCCGGCATGCGCCGGATCATTGACGGCTATGACTGCGGCATCCGCTATGCGGATCAGCTGATCGGACAGATTTTTGATCGTCTGGCCGACCAGGGTATTCTCGACGACGTCGCGGTCATTATTACGGCTGACCATGGCGAAAATTTCGGTGAGCTGGGCATTTACGCGGAACACGCGACGGCCGATCCGGCGACCTGCCGGATCCCCCTGATCATCCGCTGGCCGGGACTGCCCGGCGGCCAGACCGACCAGGCCCTGCATTACAATGTTGACTTGGTCCCGACCGTCGCGGATCTGCTCAACTTGTCCCATGCCGCGTCCTGGGATGGCCGCAGCTTCGCTTCGACCCTGCAGGACGGCCGGGCTGATGGCCGTTCACATCTGGTGCTCTCACAGATGGCGCATGTCTGCCAGCGCTCCGTTTTATTCGGCGACTGGCTCTATATGCGGACATGGCATGACGGCTATCACCTGTTTCCGTCGGAAATGCTCTACCATCTCAGTGACGACCCCCACGAGCAGACGGATGTCGCGGACCGCTATCCGGAACGATGCGCGGAAGGGGCGCGGCTGCTGGAAAACTGGCATGCTGACATGATGGAGAATGCCGGATCGACCGTGGACCCCCTCTGGGTGGTCCTCGAGGAGGGCGGCCCGTATCACGCGCGCGGCCATCTCGAGGATTATCTGGTCCGGCTGGAAGCGACCGGCCGGCATGAAGGCGCCGCGGCTTTACGCGAACGCTGGCTGAAAAACGGATAGTCTCCTCCCTCAGAGAGAAATGAAAACAGGTCAGCCGAGGCTGACCTGTTTTTTGTGCAGAAGGAGAAACGGCTTATGAACAGCCGGTGGTGGTTCCGCAGTCCAGACAGACTTTGCAGTTGCCGTTCCTGACCATCCGGGTGCTGGAACAGGCAGAGCAGATGGATCCGTCATACAGCTTCTCACCATTTTCGGCCGCATCACGCGCTTTTTCGTGGACAAACTCACCCTGGCTGATCACGATCTGTGAATCTGCCACGGGTTCAGCCTGGCGTCCGGTGGCGTACTCACGGTCGCGCGGCGCCGGGAAGACGGAGTTCTTGTCCGGTTTGACCTGGCAGCGTGAGAAGTCGCCGAGCTCGATGTCGATCACTTTACTGATCAGATCGGAAATCGAGGTACAGTATTTGATGAACGGATGCCGGGTGACAAAGCCATACGGTTCGTATTTCTGGCCGCGCAGCATTTTTGAAATATTCTGCGGCGGAATGTGGTACTGCAGCATGACCGAGATCGTCTTGGAGAGCGAGTTGAGCAGTCCCATGATCAGGGTTCCCTCGCGATCGGTCGTGATGTAGATCTCGGAAATGTCGCCGTTGCTGTTGCGGTTGACCGTCGTGTAGATCTTGATATCGTCAATCTGCGCCGGATGGGTATGGCCGGAGCGGATCCCGATCGGCTTATCACGCCGCGACGGGTGGTCTGATCCCAGCTGATCCATGTCCAGCAGTTTTTTCTGCGCGTTGCGGGCATACTCAAGCAGCGGCTCGTACATCAGGTTTTCCAGATCAATATCATGCCGGTCGCTTTCCAGCCGGTTATTGAGCGGCTGGGCGATCTTGGAGCCGTCACGATACAGTGTGATACCCTTGACACCGAGTTTCCAGGCATTGACAACGACGGCCTTGAAATCATCAATGGTCGCGTCATGCGGCAGATTGACCGTCTTGGAGATGGCACCGGACAGAAGCGGCGAGAGCGCGGCGACCATCATGACATGGCCCATGTAGTGGATATAGCGCTCACCGCTGCCGCACTGGTTGGCGGTGTCGAAAATCGGCAGATGCTCGTCCTTGAGCCCGGGTGCGCCTTCAATCTTGCCATCGATGATCATGCCGTCTTTTTCACGGACGATATAGTCGAGGATGGCCTGAACGTCTTCTTCGTTATAGCCGAGGCGGCTGAGCGCGACACCGATCATCGGATTGGCCAGCTTCATGAAGCCGCCGCCGGACAGCTTCTTGTAGACGACATGGGAGAAGAACGGCTCGATGCTGGTTGCGGCGCAGTCCATGGCGAAGGAGATGGTTCCGGTCGGCGCCATGACGGAGACCTGGGCGTTGCGGTAGCCGAAGGACTCACCGGCTGTTTCCGCTGCCTGCCATTCCTCGCGGACCTGTTCCGACAGTTCAGCGAACCCGAGGGTGGCCAGCTGCTCATGATCAATCATCACTGGCTGGATGGTCAGATCTTCCATCGCGTCATCGCGGGCACCGGCGACACGGGCATGGTTGCGGATGACACGCAGCATCGGTTCGCGATTGAGGTCAAAGGTGGCGAACGGACCGGCTTTTTCGGCCATCAGCGCTGAGACATGGTAGCTGCGGCCGGTCAGGATACCGGTGAGAGCAGCAGCGAATGTGCGGGCTTCGTCTGAATCGTAGGGCAGCCCGAGCACCATGAGCAGTGAGGCCAGATTGGCCATGCCCAGGCCGGTGGTCCGGTACAGCCAGGTCTTGCGGGCGATATCCGGCGTCGGGAAATGGCCCCAGTGGATCGAGGATTCGAGGACCAGCTGGCACAGCGTGATCATATGCAGATAGCCTTCGAGATCGAACTGATCCGCGTTCTGGTCAAAGAAGCGCAGAATATTGATTGAGGCCAGGTTGCAGCTGGTGTCATCGAGGAACGCGTACTCGCCACAGGGGTTGGTCGAGTTGAGCCGGTTATGGTGAGCACCGACCTGACCGTCTTCGCCGGCCGGGCAGGTGTGCCATTCATTAAAGGTATCGGTGAACTGTGGTGCCGGATCGGCGCATTTCCAGGCGGACTCATTAAAGATCTGCCAGAGATGGTCAACCGGGACATCGCGGTCGATCGAGCGGTCGATCCGGCCGGCCAGCGTGATGGTGGCATCTGGATCCTGGTCGAGATTGACGACCTTGCTCATGAAATCATGGGTCAGACGGACGGAGTTGTTGCTGTTCTGGCCGGAGACCGTCTGATAGGCCTCGCCGTCCATATCCGCGTCATAGCCCATTTTCTGCAGTGCCCGGACTTTGTCTTCCTCCCGTGCTTTCCACTGGATGAAATCCTCGATTTCCGGATGATCAATATCGAGGCAGACCATTTTGGCGGCCCGGCGGGTGGTACCGCCGGACTTGATCGCGCCGGCATTGCGGTCGAGCCCCTTGAGAAAGCTCATCAGGCCGGAGGACGCGCCACCGCCGGACAGTCTCTCACCGGAGGCACGGATGGTTGAGAAGTTGGTGCCGGTACCAGAACCACCCTTGAACAGCTTGGTCTCTGTGACATACTCTTCAGAGATGGAATGCGGCCCCAGCAGAGTATCACTGATGGAGAGAATGAAACAGGCAGATGCCTGGGTGCGGGTATAATCGTCCTCGGACTCAACCACACCGCCTTTTTCCGGGTCATAGTAATAAAGACCGTTGCGGCCGCCGGCGATCCCGTAGCTGCGCTTGAGACCGGTATTGAACCATTGTGGCGAATTCGGCGCGAACATCTGGTTGAGGAAGGTGTAGACCAGTTCGTCATAAAGGATCTGGCGCTGATCCTCACTGATCATCTGCTCGTCAGCCAGCGCGGCGACCCAGAAGTCAACCAGCCGGTGCGCGACCTGGCGCATGCTGTTCTCCGCTCCGGTTTCTGTCGGCACGCCGGCCTTGCGGAAATATTTGGAGACAATAATGTCGGTCGCAAGCTGGCTCCAGCTTTCCGGCACTTCGACATTTTCCATTTTGAAGACCACGGAGCCGTCGGGGTTAGTGATCACCGAACTGCGCTTGACATATTGGATCTCGTCAAG
>RZZF01000376.1 GCA_009929975.1 Clostridia bacterium | reverse complement strand
GCATCGTCTACCAGGAACTCACCCGGATCAGCAAGGCAATCGAAGATGATGAGATGCGCCATAATCCGGCCATCAGCAAGGCTTTCGCGCATTGCCTTGAACATCAGTCAGCGCTTCACCTGTACGGACTTCTGTCTGACGGCGGCGTGCACAGCCACAACACCCATCTCTACGCGCTGATCCGCCTCGCGGCGGATGCCGGTCTGAAGCAGGTCTTCGTCCATGCGTTCTTTGATGGCCGCGACGTACCGCCGGATTCCGCGATCAACTTTACACGTGAACTCCAGACGGAACTGACCGCCATCGGCGTCGGCCGAATCGCCAGCCTGATGGGCCGTTATTACGCGATGGACCGTGACAATCGCTGGGAACGGGTCGAACTGGCCTGGAAGGCCATGGTTCAGGGAGTTGGCGTTCAGGCGGCTGACCCGGTCCAGGCTGTGGCCGATTCCTATGAAGCCGGCGTGATGGATGAGTTTGTCATGCCGACGGTCATCATGGACGGTGATCAGCCGGTCGGGACAATCAAGCCGGAGGACGCGGTCATTTTCTTTAATTTCCGGCCGGACAGAGCCAGAGAGATCACCCGTGCGATGGTCCAGCCTGATTTCAGTGGTTTTGATCGTCCGCAGGCGACCATTCCAGCCTGCTATGTGACGATGACGCAGTATGATGTCAACTTTGACGCGTTTCCCGGTCTGCATGTCGCCTATCGCCCTGAAAGTCTGGATAATACGTTCGGCGCTTATGTGTCTGAGCATGGCCTGACCCAGCTGCGCATCGCGGAAACAGAGAAGTACGCGCATGTCACCTTTTTCTTCAACGGCGGCGTTGAAAAGGAATATCCCGGTGAGGATCGCTGCCTGATTCCGTCGCCGAAGGTCGCGACCTATGATCTGCAGCCGGAGATGAGTGCCTATCTGGTGACGGATGAAGCGGTTAAGCGCATTGAATCCGGGCACTACGATGTGATCGTTCTCAATTTCGCCAACTGTGACATGGTCGGACATACCGGCGTGTTTTCGGCTGCCGTTGCGGCTGTTGAAGCCGTGGACGAATGCCTCGGCCGGGTAATGGACGCGATCGAGGCCCAGGGTGGTGTCGCGCTGATCACGGCGGATCACGGCAACGCGGAACAGATGATCGATCCGATCAGCGGCGGCCCGTTTACGGCTCATACGAATCTGCAGGTTGAACTGATCCTGGCAGGAGCCGGTGACCTGGTGCTGCGCGAAGGCCGCCTGGCCGATCTGGCACCGACGATGCTCGATCTGATGGATCTGCCGGTTCCCGCGGAAATGTCAGGAACGACGATCATTGTCCATTGAAAACTGACGATGGATTCCTCAGATTGATAGGCAGCCATCATGATCTATGGTATAATACCTGTTGGCTTGATGAAGCACTGAACCAGACAAAAAGCGGTTCAGTATAAGCAGATAAAGGAGAGAAATTCATGGCAAATCAGAAGAAGTATATGACCATGGACGGTAATACCGCAGCCGCGTATACCTCATACGCGTTCACTGAAGTAGCCGGTATTTATCCAATCACCCCATCTTCGCCGATGGCTGACCTGACCGATCAGTGGGCGCAGGATGGAGGCAGACCCAAAGTTGATC
>RZZF01000375.1 GCA_009929975.1 Clostridia bacterium | reverse complement strand
TGATCGGGTTGCTTGCCGGGGCGCTGACGATTATCCCGTCCAAGACCGTGCTCAACGACAACGGCGAGACGGCCTACTTCATCGCGTCGGGCGGCATGCCGGCCTACGAGTGGAGCCTGACGTATCCCACGCGTGGAACCTTTGTGGAAGAAGACGGCGGACGCGTCATTCTGTATGACCTGTGGAAAACCGGTTGAATCGTCCGGACAGGAACAGATGGATCAGATCGCTCAACATGAACCGACGCCGGTCTCACCACTTCCGGGTACGCCCTCACAAGGGGCAAACACCTGGCAGCCACCCGTACCGCCCGTTTCACCGGATCCATCTTATCAGGCAGCTGCGCCAGGCGGTATGCCGCCCATGGTTCCGCTGCCGAAAAAAAGAAGAACTGGCTGCCTGATTGTGATCATCATTCTGTTGATCCTGCTGCTGGCGATAGCCGGCCTGGCCGCAATGGTTTTCGGATTATTCGGACCGAAGAATCTCGGCGTTGAGTATACCGAGGCGGATTACCAGAGTGCCATGGAGAAAATCGGAACTGAGATCATCTTTGATGGTCAGGAAGGTGACAACCTGCGGGAACTGACCCTTGAACTGAAGGAGGACGGTACCCAATATCCGGTCGCTGAATTTGACTGGCAGCATGACAATTTCCAACGACGCAGCTTTGAATTGACCCCTGAAGAAGCAACCGCACTGTGCAATGAGATTGCGCCGGCATTCTACTGGTTTGAGCGGACCCAGGTTGATATTCTGCCCGGCGGTATCGTTGAAGCGTCAGGAACCCTGCGGCTGCGCAAAGCGCTGCAGGATCATTATCCCGAACTGATTGATGAGGTGCCGTTCCCGATTTTCCGCAAGGTAAATCTCTATGCCCGAGGCGGAATCGAGATCAGGGAAAACAGTCTGGATCTCGCACCTGACACCTTCCGTACCGGGCCGATTGAGGGCATCTCAACTGATATGCTCGATGAGAACGCCCATTATTTTGAGCCGCTGTATACATCGATCCCCGGACTGGTCATTCACTCACTTGAAGTGACCGATGAAGGGACGTTCGCAGTGGACGCGACGATCCCACAGCGGACCACGGTGACCCGGAGGCAACCCTGATGCGGACGCTTCTGATCAATGGAAAGCACGAACCGATTCCGCCGTTCCCTCATCCGCGTGATTATGTCTGGCGCTGCAGCCGCTTTTTCGGAGCCCGCTCCTTATTGTCCTTCATGGCGGTCGCCCGTTTCCATGCCTTCCGTGAGCTGTTCAACAGCTGGCGCTACCGCTGTGGCATCCCCCGTGATATTTTGATTGATCCGACCAATGCCTGTAACCTGCGTTGTATCGGCTGCTGGTCGCATGACTATGACCAGACCTGTGAGCTCAGCCTGGATAAGCTTGATCAGATCTGCGCGGAAGCGCGAAAACTGGGGACACTGGATATTCTTCTGACCGGCGGCGAACCGATGCTGCGCCGCAAAGATATTCTTGAACTGGCCCGGCGCCACCGACGGTTGTTTTTCGGACTGTTCACCAACGGAACGCTGATCGATGAATCCTTTGTCACTGCGATTGAACAGCTTGGCAATGTGACGGTATTTATCAGTATTGAGGGGTATCGTGAGG
>RZZF01000374.1 GCA_009929975.1 Clostridia bacterium | reverse complement strand
GGATTGTTCCCTGATGCCGGTTTCCACCGCATCCGCCAGCGTGTTGTTATGCGTTACCGATGTGCCTGAAGCAATGATGAACCAGTCCGCGAGAATGGTCTTTCCTTCAAGGCCGATCGTCTCAATCTGTATGGCTTTCTTATCCTCAAGTGAGGATTTGATGGTCTGCAGGGTTTGTTCTGTGGTCAATGAACCGCCTCCTTCAGTGGTATTCGGCCCTCCGGCCTGTCTGATTTGATTGTCCTGATTATAACATGTCAGGCCTCTGATGTGTACAGAAGGGCTTTGCTATATGGATGCAGCGGCTGTCCATCACGCTTGAGGGCGGCTTCAATCTCCTGCAGACACAGGTGCATCGCCGCTGGGAGATCAACTTCGGCCATCCGGCGCAGCGGTTCCAGATCGTCAAAAGGTCTGGAAGGTTCAATCTTATCCGCGAGATAGATGATCTGGTCCAGCGGGGACATCCGGGGACAGCCTGTCGTATGGCAGAGTATCGCCTTGAGAACCTGCGGATCCTCGATGCCGAACTGTTCGCGAGCCAGCACACTGCCGGCGGGCGCATGCATCAGGTCTTCGGTCAGGAGATTCGGATCTCCGGCCCTGGCCGCCAGTTCAGCCTGCCGGCGGGGCTGAAGACATTTCGCACTGTCATGCAGCAGCCCTGCGGTCAGCGTCTGCCGTTCATCAAGGCCATGGCAGCGGGCAAGGTGCAGGGCGTATAACGCGACATTCAGGGAATGGAGCAGACGGCCGCGGCTGAGCAGCGGAATCAACTGCTGTTCGATGTCGAGCATCATCTGCCAGACATCACCCGGTACATCCATCCATTCAGATTCATAACGATACAGGCCGTGTTTTTCTATCAAAGCAGCAACAGCCTTCGGAACATTCGCTTTCCAGGGCCGGCCGGAACTGATCGCCTGTCGGATCTCGCTGCTGGACAAGTCGATCTGAGGGCAGTCAAAAAACTCGATCCGCGCGCCGTAACGCTGTCGGAACATCGCCGCCAGCCGTTCGGCCTCCACCGCGTCATAGCCGCCACGGCGGGCCAACAGCAGTGGACATTCATTGAGAATTTCCTCGGGATGATACCAGTGTTCAAGATCAAGTAGGATATCAGAACCGTAAACCAGGACGAGCTCACTTGAATCAGGCAGATAAGGCCGCAGCCGGCGAATGGTATCAATCGTGTAGGAACGCCGTTTCTGTGAGATTTCCAGATTCGAGACGGTAATTCCGTCCAGACCGGAGAAAGCCTTCTCGGTCATCGCCAGACGGTAGGAGGCCGGAAGCACCCGCTGCTGTTCTTTGTGCGGCGGACGACCGGCCGGCATGACAATGACACGATCAAGGCGGTCACTGTCCAGCGCTGCTTTAATCAGAGCCGTATGGCCGCGGTGAATCGGATCAAAGGTTCCGCCGACAAGTCCTGTCCTGATCATGTTTGGCCGATATCCTTCCGCATTTGCATACCAGTGAAACGAATCGACTCCATCCCCTGATACGCTTTATTGATGGCTTCTTCCAGGGTCTCCGCGACCGCCGTCAGGGCGAGTACGCGTCCGCTTCCGCGGGTCAGTTGAAACGCGGCGGCGGCCGGGTTGGTGGCTACGGGGCTGGTGCT
>RZZF01000373.1 GCA_009929975.1 Clostridia bacterium | reverse complement strand
GGATATGTTTGATGAATATGAGATCGACGTCTGCATGCCGCTGTTTCAGCGCTTTGGCCTCGTTTATTACGGCTGCTGCGATCCGCTCGACCGTAAGATGGAACAAGTGATGAAGATTCCGAATGTGCGGAAAATATCGGTCAGTCCCTGGGCGGATGAAGCGCGCAGCGCGGAGCAGATCGGTGCCCGGTATGTCTATTCGAGAAAGCCGAACCCGGCTCTGCTGGCCGATTTCTCATTCGATGACCAGCAGATCCGCCGCCATCTGGAAACCTCGATTCGCGTCTGCAGAGAATCCGGCAGTCCGCTGGAACTGATTCTCAAGGATATCAGCACCGTGAAATATGAGCCCTCACGGCTCGACCGCTGGGCCGGGATCGCGATGGACCTGGTTCAGTCATAAGCCATCAAAAGGAAAGACACCGAACCCATCCCACAGACGGCCGCCATTACGGATGAAGGTCAGAACGCGGGTATGAAATGAAGTTCGGGGCGTCAGCTGCTCCAGGGGGCAGGGCGGAACATCGAAGATGAATGAATAGATCGCGTCCTTATCCTGATTGGCCAGCGCGAGGGTGAACAGCGATTGAAAAGAAAGAATATTCGAGTCGGCGGGAAGCAGCTGCGCTAGACCAGTATTCAAGAGCCAGCTATGGCAGACAAACAGGCGAAACGACAGTTCTGGGAAATGCTGCCGGAAAAACGGGACGGCAGCCTTAAGTGAATCCTGTACAGCCTGCGGATACAGTTTGCCATCACCCGGGATATGCAGATGAATGATCGGATCGCCCGGCTGAACCGCCGATGACCATTCCGACAGATCCAGCGTGACCGGATCCGGATTGAAGGTACCATCTTCGTTGAAGGCGTTTCCCCTGACGAATGTTTCGGTTTTTGTATAAACCGGCTGATACTCACCGTGCTCCGCCTGATGACCGGTTTCATCATAGGTCTGTTCCAGTTCACCGGCCAGGAGCAGATGACGGCCGCTATGGTGTCTGAAGACAAGATAGGCCGAGCGGTATTCGCCGATTTCATAACTCAGGCGTCCGACCCGAAAAACGCGGCCGAGAAAGACCGGCCACAGCCACCACATCTTCTCATTTAGCAGACCGTACACGCCGTGCCGGTCAAAATGGCGGCAGGTGTTTTCAATATAGTCGTTCAGGCAGGCCTGGCGATAAGCCGTTAGACCGTGCTCATGCAAAGCTTGTTCCAGACCGGCTGTGCCGGAGAAAATGACCAGGGCACGAAACAGCGACGCCTCCGATTCATCCAGCGAGGACGGAACCGGCCAGCGATCGTAGGCTTCCGCTGAGGCGTCTTTTTCGATAAAAAATACGGTATACCAGACACTGAACAGGCCGGATAAGACAGGGTCGCCGTCTATACGCCGGCGCATGGCATCCAGCTGGCGGATCTGCTCCGGCGGAAGCGGGTAAGCGCCGGCGGTCTGCCGCAGCTGCACGGCGGTCGGCAAGAGGTCCTGAAGTGGTCGTGACAAAGCGTTATCTGCATGACGGCTCCAGGATGCCGGTGGCTGTTCAATCCGGGCGATCTGCAGTAGTGACGGATATGTGAGCATGACAGGCCTCATTTCTCTGGCAGATGATGGCCAGACTACAATTG
>RZZF01000372.1 GCA_009929975.1 Clostridia bacterium | reverse complement strand
CGTTTCCGCAACCAGATGCAGGGCATGCTCGACGGCGCGGTCTCGGTCAACTACGGCTATGACGCGCGGGCTGAAATTCTCGGAACCCATGGCTGCATCTATCTCGGAGAAATGAAGGACCACCGCATCACCACGGTGACGAAGCAAGGCGTTGCCCAGCCGGTGCAGACAAGCTGGCGCACCCTGTTTACGGACGCGTATCTGCGTGAGGATGAACATTTTATTGACTGTATCCGGCAGGATAAACAGCCGGACGTCAGTGGAATCGATGGACTGCGCTGTGTCGAAGTCGTCAATGCCGGCAACCTGTCGATCAGGGAAAACCGGATAGTCATGCTGGATGAAGCATGAGAAAGATGAGGTTCATATGATGATGAAAGCTGGCCGTCTCTACGGCCCTGAAGATTTACGGATTGTCTCCGTTCCAGTTCCTGAAATCGCGGATGACGAGATTCTCATTCGCGTCCGGGCGGCCGCGCTTTGCGGTTCGGATCTGCGCATGATCCAGCAGGGAGCCAGCGGGTTTGATGAGGATCACCCTCTGACACTCGGGCATGAGTTTGCCGGTGATGTGGAAAAAGTCGGCCAGTCGGCGGACTGTGATCTCAAACCGGGTGACCGGGTGTCCGTCGCGCCGAATTTCGGCTGCGGCACCTGTGATTTCTGTGTCAGCGGCCAGGGTCATCTCTGTGCGGACTATCAGGCGTTCGGCATCAATATTGACGGCGCGTTCGCTGAGTATGTCAAAGTGCCGGCGCGGGCAGTCCGCCAGGGCAATGTCGCGGTGCTGGACGATGGTGTCAGTTATGGAGCCGCCGCGATCAACGAGCCGTTTTCCTGTGTCCAGAATGGATTTGAGCGCAATCAGGTCCGGCCGGGTGATTCGGTACTCGTGATCGGTGCCGGCGCGATCGGGCTGATGCATGCCCGTCTGGCCCGGATGGCCGGAGCGGGCACTGTGGTCGTCAATGATCTGTCAGCGGAACGGCTGCAGGCGGTTCGCGACATTGATTCCGGTATCATCACGGTAGACGGCAGTCAGGATCTTCGCGACTTTACGAAAGCAATCACCAAAGGCCGCGGATTTGACGTGATCGTCACCGCGGCACCGGTTCCGGCGATTCAGCAGATCAGCCTTGAGCTGGCTGCCGTGAACGGGCGTGTCTGCTTTTTCGGCGGACTGCCGCGCGACCGGCAGGAAGTGACCCTGAACACCAATCTGATCCATTACCGCCAGCTGATTGTCTCCGGTACGACCCGGGCCAGCCTGGCCCAGTATCGCAGGACACTTGGCTATCTGTCGACCGGTGTGATGGATCTGGACGCGCTGATCACCGCCCGCGGGCCATTGGAGAAACTGCCCGAATTTGTGCGGCAGGCGCGTCAGGCTCAGGGCATCAAGTATGTGATTGAGTTCTGATTGATCACATCCGGTACTTTCGTCTGGCCAAGCAGGCGGACCAATTGAAGCGATCAAAAAACAAAGACGGCCAGCTCATCGGAGCTGGCCGTCTGTCATGTTCAATTTGTTTGATCAATCAGATGACTTCCGTCTCAAATCCGTAGACTTTGGCCATCTGCTGCAGCAGATGGGTGATATCACCCTGAATGATGATCGCGTGATGCGACGACAGTTT
>RZZF01000371.1 GCA_009929975.1 Clostridia bacterium | reverse complement strand
CCGCGCAGGCTGTCAGCGGCTTCGCGGGCGGCTTCCCGACCCATCGAAACCCGGCTGTCGAAAACCCGTACATACAGGTTTTCCGCGTTAAAAGTTTGCAGTACTCTGGTCATATCAATACCTCGTTTCTTTGGATGATGGCCACCGTGCCGCGCTCGCGATTCTTCGGTGCGGCCATCACGATGCGGCGTCGATCCGATCACCGCGGCTCATCGTGCTCCATCTGCTGCAGCAGTTCCAGCAGCAGGATGACATTGCGGATGATGTGGTAGGGATCCTTGACCGGCAGAGCGACCACCTGATCATGGGGGGTGCCGTCGCGGCCGCGGATCTGCACCCATTCACGGATCTCACGGTCCGGATTGGGGAAGGTCGTGAAGGTATAGTCGAAGAGGCGGTCATACCAGTCGAGAAAACGACTCTCACCGGTCTCATGATAGCAAAGCAGCGAGGTATAAAGCGCTTCGGAATTGACCCACCACAATTTGTCACTCCAGCCGTCACGGACCTGGCGCAGTACCGGTGCGCTGTCATCAGTCACCGTATCCAGATCCCGCGGCCGGCCACCGTCAACATCGCAGTAATGCAGCAGGCCGCCGTAGTCCCGGTCCCAGCCAATCTCGAGCATCGCCGCGGCAATTTCGGGCAGATGTCCGCGCCATGGCACCGTACCGATCCGGTCGGCGGAGTCGAATAAAAACCAGAGATCTTCCAGCGCGTGGCCGGGATTGGCATGCTGCCCGAGCAGACCGTCGACCGGCTGCTGGTCAGCTGAGATCACTTCATGCAACACAGAGCGGTCATCGACAAAATGATCGAGGATGTCCTCAGCCAATCGGTTGAGCCGCTCCCGCAGTGACGGCACGACGGTTGGATCAAACCGCTCGGCAGCCCCCTGCAGCTCAGCGGTCAGATTAGACAGAATCATCGGGATGCTGTGCGCGCGATATCCTTCCGGCAGCGGATAGGGCTGCGTCTGATAATCGCCCGCCGCCACCCGGTCGAGGATGGATTGATACAGATGCCAGGCAAAGTGATAGGCCTCATCATCTTCAACGGCCAGCGCAAAGCGGGCCAGTCCGGCAGCAACAAAGCCGTCGGCGAAGAGGCTGCTGTCGAGCCTGTCAGTTCCGGCGGCCAGCTTCGGCCGCCCGACGGTATCGGTCAGAAAGACACAACGCCAGTCATCCGGCGCGATCAGGCTGTGCCGTATGAGAAAATCGCGGCCGTTTCGCGCCAGACGGATAAACTCCGCCCGCTGGGCTTGTGTGAAGACATCGCCCAGCATCGTCGCCAGCCGCGCGAACAGCCAGACAAAGCGGCCCTGGCTCCAGAGATATTTGTCACGGCTGACCAGGGTGCGGCCAGTATTATCGAAACAGTTCCAGTAGCCGCCATGTTCACAATCCTCGCAGCGCGGCAGCCAGAACGACAGCAGATTGTTCGTCAGCTCGTTTTGGTAAAACCCGATCTGTTCACGGATGCGTCTCGGCTGCATGGCGATGCCCTTTCTTTTGGGGCGTCTGGGATCGGCTCAACGACAAAATCGGCAGCAATCATCGATCACGGACTCTCCGCTGATGTCATCGACTCTCCCCACGTCTGATAAATTCAGTGTAGAGGAACCACCCGCGACATGCAACCAG
>RZZF01000075.1 GCA_009929975.1 Clostridia bacterium | reverse complement strand
CGACCTGTATTCAATCGGTGAGGTCTCGAAAGAGGTCCTCAGTGATATGGACAAGCAAGTTGAGATTGTCGGTCTGTTTGATGTCGATGAGGATACCCGCTATGCGAGCATCCGTCCGATGCTCGATGAATATGTCAGCAACAGCAAAGGAAACGTCAGCCTCCGCTATGTCGACCCTGACCGTTTTCCGTCTATTATTGATGAACTCGATCCCGAGGGTTTTCTCAGCCCGGAAGTCAACACCTTTGTGGTGATCAGCCCGGAGACAAAGAAGGCCAAGAAAATCGCGTATTCCGATGTCTTCAAGTATGAAGTGGACTATAACAACATGAGCCAGTACCTGACCGGCATTACGGCGGAACAGAGTTTCACCGGCGCGATCAAGTATGTCCTGTCGGAAACGACACCGGTTGTCTATTTTACCACCGGGCATGAAGAGGCGGATCGTGAAAGCCAGTATTCAGTCATCAGTCAGCTGATGACCAGCAACAATTACGAGATCCGCTCGCTTGACCTGTTCGGTCTCGACCGCATACCGGAAGACTGTTCCATCCTGATGATGGCGTCACCGAAAAAAGATATCTCACAGGCGACCCGTCTGCTGCTGTTCAATTACCTGCGCGACGGCGGCAGCCTGATGCTGATGGCCGAATACAGCAGTGCTGAATTTCCCGTGCTGAATGAATTGCTCCTGGAATTCAATATCGAACTGAGCAATGACCGGATTCGTGAAGGTGACAGAGACCACCGCTATCAGGATGACCCGTATGTGATCCGGGCGATCGCTCCGGCCGGAAAAGTCTCTTTGTCTGAAGTTGACGGCTTTACCCTGGTCGACCAGGCGCGCGGGATCAACGAACTGCTGAACACCAAGGAATGGATTGAAGTCGAAGCGATTCTGACCACATCAGACCAGGGTGTCGCGGAAACCGGTTCAGATACCAGCCAGTCATCGGCAGCCGGCATCCAGAACATCGCGGTCCTTTCAGAAAACAAAGGCTGGATGAGCGAACACATCAGTGAATCCGCCAAGGTGCTGGTCGTCGGCAGCAGTTCGCTTTTCAGCGATTCTGTGCTGGGTACATTCGGGACCAATATCTACAATCCGGAACTTTTCTATAACAGCATCCAGTTTCTTTCCGGATCTGATGCTCAGGAAAGTCTTTACATCGAGGCGAAGATGCCGGCTTCCTACACGGTGACCAGCGGCGATCAGACAACCAATGTCATGGTGACGGTTCTGGTCATGCTGCTGATACCGGCCGGTCTCCTGATCAGCGCTCTGGTCGTTTACCGGAAGCGTAAACATCTCTGATTGACAGGGGAGGACCTGAATGAAGAAACAGACGAAATCATTAATGGTGCTTGCTGGTGTTCTGGCGGTCCTGCTGATCATCTGGGCAGCCAGTCCGCTGTGGCTCAATCGTGAGCCGGATGAGACAACAATCACCACAAGAGAAGAGATTGATCCGATTTTTCAGTCTGAGGCTGAGGATATCGCCCGTGTCGAAATCAGCCATGAACAGGATACATTTGCGCTCCTGCCGGACGCGGTGACCGACAGTGATGGCAAGATCAGCTATGACTGGCAGGTCGAAGGCATGGAGGACTATCCTTTTGCCCAGACCGACCTGAGCGCTGTCGCGAATATGGCCAAATCGGTCTACACCAGCACCGAGATTGAGAGCGCGGCGTCAGATCTGGCACCCTATGGTCTGGATGATCCGCAGGCGATGTTCTCGGTCGTCCTGAAGAACGGCAGCCGTCATGACATCAAGGTCGGCTCGCTGATGCCGAACAAAAGTTACTATTACGCGATGCTTGATGACAGCGGACGCGTCTGCTCCCTGGCGAAAGCGACAGGTGATCGGATGATGCAGACCCGGCTCGATCTGCTCGATGGTGATCAGGTCGTCTCGGTCGAAGAATCGGATCTGACCGGTTTCATTTTCGAACGCGCACGTGACGCGGCTCGAATCGCGGTCGACTGCCAGCTGGTCGGGGAGCCGGGTACCCCTGAATCCTACATAGAATACGAGCTGCGTGAGCCGATCATCCGACCCGGCGGATCGGGCAACCTGAATATGCTGATCACTGAAACACTGGCGATGACAGCGGCTGACTTTGTCGAAATTGACCCGGTTGATCTGGCCCCCTATGGCCTGTCCAGCCCGCAGTATCTGCTCAATCTGCAAACCGCGGCGGGAGAAACTGAAATCAAGATCGGCAGCCAGGCAGACAGCAATCATTTTTACGCGATCAGCAGTGAGATTCCGGCCGTTTTCAAACTGCCGACCAGCACATTTACTTCCATCGACATGAAGGTTATTGATATGCTGGATCGTTTTGTCGCTCTGGTCAGCATCTGGAAGGTGGACCGTATTGACGGGAATATCTTCGGAGAGACCTTTTCGACTGAAATCAGCATGACCCAGGAAAACAGGACCACTGACGAAGACGTGGTTCTCACACTAGACGGACAAGACGCGAAAATTGTCGATGAGAAGGGCAAAAGCCTGTACACGAAATTCTATCAGCGCCTGATCAGTGTGATGATCGCCGGTCTGGAACCGGAGGCGGAACCGGATAACACGAAAGACGCGTCGATGGTTTTCCACATGAAGGCGGATCCTGAGACCGGCCGTGCTGCCTATACCCAGACGGTTGAATTCGCCCCGCGCGACGACTATACTTATTATGTCTTTATCGACGGCGAATACAGTGGTTTCTATGTTGAGAAGGAAGCCTCGTTCGAGTCGACGCGAAAAGAGTATGAGGGAATCACGGTCGCGCTTGACATGATGCGCTACGCGATCAGTCATGCCGAGGACGGGGTCTTCAACACAGAGGAAGGATATCCATTGAACTGATGATGCGACCTGCTATATCCAGCCAGATGTCCCGAAAAAGCAGAGCCAGCCTGATCATTCTGATCGTGCTGGCTTTCCTGCTGATGGCGGCAGTGGTCGTCCTTGTCATGATGATGCCGGATGAAAATACGCTGCCGGCGGAGACTGAGCCCGCTCTGCCGGTTGCGGAAGAAATGGCCGGATTTGAGTGCGATCCTGATGAGGCACAGCGGTTGTATCCTTTTTCGGATGGTCTCTATTCTGTATCCGGAAGCCGGATCGCCCGGCTTGATCTGCAGGGCGAGGAATTATTTTCCGTTGATATCGATTATGAAGCACCTATGGTCATCCAGGCAGAAAAAACGTTTCTGGTGGCCGATCGCGGGGGCTATGGCTTCGTTGTCCTGGACACAGACGGTGAGATTTATCGCGATCGGTCTGAGGGCAGGATCAGCGGGGCTGCCATCGGTCGTGACAACCACCTGGCGATCATACATGAGACGTCCGCCAGCACCGGTGTTGTCAGTGTCTACGCGCCTGCCGGCGCCGGCCACCTCTATGATTGTCTGTTCCCTGAATCAGGATTCATCCTGTCGGTTGTTTTCAGTCCGTTTCAAGATGCCTTTGATGTCGTCCTGCTCAACACCGACGCGTCTGAGGCTCAGTTGATTGTCAAGCGGTTTGCTCTGGACGGTGACGCGGTCGGACAGCGGCTGCCAGAACTGCAGGGATTGGCTCCACTGCTCGTTTACAATGGGTCCGGGCAGCTGATTCTCTGCGGCAGCCAGCAGGTGACCGCGCTGACATATGAACAGGAAGATGAAGTCTGGCAGCGTCAATTCCATCAGGTGAGGTCAGTCTTGTCCGGTGACGGATACATACTGGCGATCGCCGCGCCGGAAATGGACGGCCGGTATGAAATCAGCCGGATTGATGATCAGGGGCAGAGCCGGACTTTGCTACAGACAGACAGCGCACCGGCACAGATGCTTGATTCGGGAACCGTTGTTGCTGTTGCGACAGGCAATACCCTGACACTGCTGACGAATGACAGTGGGGAAACCATCGCGCAATGGCCGATGGCCTCTGATATTATCCGGATGAATCTGGTCGGACAGGAAGCCCTTATTGTCGTGACCCGAACCGAGGTCAGACGATTTGACCTGAACTGAAAGAGAGGAAGATACGATGAATCGACAACCTGATTACAAAAGCAGACAGGACATTCCTGAAGAGCGCCGTTGGCGTCTGGAAGATATTTTTCCGAGCGACGCGGCCTGGGAGGACGCGCTGACCAGGATCAGCCGCAAGAGCAGCGATCTGGATGCGTATCGCGGCCGGCTTGGACAGTGCGATCAGCTGATCAGCGCACTGGAATTATCAAGCCAGCTGGAAATGGATTTGATGGAACTTTTCACCTATGCGCGGATGCGCCGGGATGAAGATAACGCCGCGGCGCGTTATCAGGACATGACCGAGCGCGTCATGAGTCTGCTGTACCGTTTTCAGGCCGCACAGGCTTTTCTTATTCCAGAAATCACGGCATTGCCGGATCAGGACGTGCGGCAATGGATGCAGGAGGAAACGCGCCTGGCCCCGTATCGCCATCAGCTGGATGATATCCTGCGCGGCCGTGCGCATACGCTCAGCGAGGTCGAAGAAACGATTCTCTCCAATTTCGGCCCCGTCGCCCAGGGGATCGGTGATACCTTCACCCTGCTGGACAATGTTGAAATCAAACTCGGTTCAATCAAGGATGATCAGGATCAGACAATCGAACTGAGCCATGGCAAGTTCGCGCAGCTGCGTGAACACAAGGACCGGGCAACCCGTGAAGCCGCGTTCAGGCAGATGCATGAAGCCTTCGGGGCGATGGGACACACCCTGTCCAGTCTGTACGCGACACATATCAAGTCAGATCTGCTGGTATCTGGCACCCGTCATTTTGATGATGCCCTGGCATCGGCTCTCTTTGCCCGCAATCTGCCGCGCAGCCTGTACACCAGCCTGATCGACGCTGTCCACGACGGACTGCCGGTCCTGCAGCGCTATTTTGCTCTGCGCCGGCAGCTGCTCGATTTACCTGATCTGCATATTCATGATACCTATATCACCATGGTCGACATGCCGGAGCGTCATTATGACTATGATCAGGCCTGCGATCTGCTTCGCAAGGCTTTCGCGCCGCTTGGCCAGGCCTATCTGGCGGCTCTGGAACGTCATTTGACTGAGCGCTGGATCGATGTTTATGAAACGCCCGGAAAAACCAGCGGCGCCTACTCCTGGGGAACGTATAAGAGTCATCCCTATGTCCTGCTCAACTACAGTGGCACTCTGTCCGATGTCTTTACTCTGGCCCATGAAGTCGGCCACAGCCTGCACACGTATTTTTCCAGCCAGAGACCTTATCCTGAATCGGATTACCCGATCTTTCTCGCTGAAATCGCTTCGACGGTCAACGAGAACCTCCTGATGCAGTATCTGCTGGGGCAATGTGACGCGTCGACTGATAGCGGCCGGCAGGAAATGATGTATCTGTTGAACCATTTTCTGGAGAGCTTCCGCCTGACCGTCTTCCGGCAGACGATGTTCGCTGAGTTTGAATGGAAAGCCCATCAGAAAATCGAACAAGGACAATCGCTGACCGCGGATTCGCTGTGCCAGATGTACGCTGAACTGCTTGATCTTTATTTCGCGCCGGAGGTCACCGTTGATGATTTCATGCGCTGGGAGTGGGCTCGTATCCCTCATTTCTATACATCATATTATGTTTATCAATACGCGACCGGCTTTTCAGCAGCCGTCGCCCTGACCAGCCGGATGGCGGAAGAAGGCGAGCCGGCGGTCAGCCGTTACCTTGAATTTCTCGGTGCCGGCGGATCTGACTACCCGCTGAATATCCTGGCCCGGGCCGGGGTCGATCTCTCAGGTCCGGAACCGATCCAGGCCGCGATGCAGCGATTTGACCAGGTGCTGCAGCAGATGTCCGCGCTGCTTCCTGAAAAAGAAGCATGATCCGTCATGGAACAGGAAATCAAGCTGACAATTGATGATCCGGCGCAGGTGAGCCGTCTGCGGAACAGCCACTGGTACCAGTGCCTGTTTCCGTCTGCCGACCGGCGGGAGATCAGGATGCACAGCTGCTATCTGGGCACACCCGGGCGGTTCCTCTCAGCGCGGCACATATCCTTGCGGCTGCGCCGTGAAAATGAGGCCATCGTGATGTCGGTCAAGTCTGACGGACAGGTCTCCGGCTATATTCACCAGCGCCATGAATGGTCTGCCGGCTGGACCGGCCGCTGGCCGCCCGTCGGCCTGCGTCTCGATGATGTCCTGCAGGCTTTTTCACTCGGCAGTCCCGCCGCTCTGCACGATGAGGCCTGGCCGCTGCTGCCGCCATTCCCGGATCAGTCTGAACTGGTCATTCTGTGTGAAGTTCGTTTCAAACGTCTCGCGGCCTCCTTCGTCTGGCACGATCTGCAGGCGGAAGCCGCGCTGGACCAGGGCTGGCTGATTGCCGGAGACCGCCAGCTGGCATTGCATGAACTGGAAATTGAATATCTGTCGGGTGATATCCGCCAGCTCAATCCACTGGCGGAGCGGCTGATGAGTGAATTCGGACTGCGGTTTGAACCGCGCAGCAAACTGTCCCGCTGCCTTGATCTCAGACAGGAGGAGGTGGCTGTTGATGGCGGTTCGTGACAAACAACCCGATCCGTGTCTGCTCGCGGTGATCGGTGGCGGTGCCGCCGGCTTGACCGCGGCGATCACCGCCGCTGCATGGCTGGCTGAACAGAGCCCTTCCGTGCTCGATCAGCTGCGCGAATCCTGTGGACTCGGCCAGGCACTGCCGATTATCATTCTGGAAAAAAATGACCGGGCAGGCCGTCGTCTGCTCGTGACCGGGAACGGCCGCTGCAATCTGAGCCATCAGCCGCTCGATCACCGTCATTATTTCAGCCAGTCAGCCCCCTTTATCCAAGGGCCGCTGCAACGGTTTGATCTCGAGGCTACACTTGACTGGTTCAGCCGCATCGGTCTGGCCTGCCGGACGGAACCGGACGGCCGGGTATTCCCCAACAGCCTGCAGGCGGCCTCTGTTCTGGATATTCTGCGCCAGGAGGCCGAACGGCTTGGGATTGAGATCATCACCGACTGTGATGTCGAGCAGCTGCGGGAAAGCCAGCCGCTTTATCTGGGAGACCGGCCGCTCGACGCGCATCATAAATGGCAGATCAAGACCCGCGACCGCCGGACCTTTATCGCGTCACGTGTCGTGGTCGCGACCGGCGGCCTCAGCTACCCGTCTCTGGGCGGGAGCGAGTCGGGCCATCAGATGATGAGACAACTGGGCTACCCGGTCACGCGGATGTTTCCATCCATCGTCCAGATCAAGACGGAAACGGACTGGGTACGCGGACTGGCCGGCAGTAAATTTGAAGGACGTGCAGCACTTCTGCGCGACGGCTCACCGCTGCGCTGTGAAGACGGCGAGGTTCTATTTACCCGATATGGTGTCTCCGGGCCGCCGGTTCTTCAGCTGGCGCGTCCGGTCAGTGCCTGCGCGGATGATCCGGCATCCCTGCAGCGGCTGCGGCTTGAACTCGATTTTCTGCCGGACTGGACGGATGATGCCTGCCTCAGTTGGATGATTATGCGGCGGCATCATCATCCGTCATTGGAACTGGCTGATTTCATGACCGGCCTTTTGCCTAAACGGATCGGCCAGGCGCTTCTCAAACTGAGCCTGAACCGTTCGCTCGGCCTGCCCTGTTCGGTGCTGACTGAATCTGATTACGCGGCCATCGTCCATCAGATCCATCATACTCAGCTGGCCGTTGAAGGAACACTTGGCTGGGACCAGGCCCAGGTGACCGCTGGTGGTCTGGATGTCAGTTCCTTCCGGCCGAATACCCTGGCGTCACGCAGACATGAGGGTCTCTACGCGGCCGGCGAGCTGCTCGATGTCGATGGTGACTGCGGCGGCTATAACTTGCAGTGGGCCTGGTCATCGGGCCATCTGGCCGGACTTTCCGCTGTGCGCGACTTGGTGGCGGCCAATCAGAGTAGCGGCCGTTCACATACGGGCCGGCGGCGGAGATCCGGCAAATGAGCGAGTCATTTCTGCAGATCCGCCTGCCGCCCGGTCATACTGAAGCGGAATTGCGAGCGGCCGTCGCGCACCGGATCCGGCGCAAACCACAGG
>RZZF01000074.1 GCA_009929975.1 Clostridia bacterium | reverse complement strand
GCTTTACAGCCTGTGCCAGACTGACTGCCACCGTCTGTGCGTCAATCGTTTGATCAAATGCCGCACTGGTATCAATTGTTTGTAGGATGACCGGCAGCTGCTGATCCAACGTGGTTTTCCATTGAAGTATCAAACCTTTCGCATCTTCAGATTGCCAGCAGCTCATCTGTTTCTGTTCCGTGGTGAAGGTATGATGGACATATTCTGGATGATCAGTGATGAACTGATCGATCTGCCGTAAAGATCGTGGATTGATGCTGCCGCAGATGACAAGCATGCCCGGAGATGATGCCGCTGTGGCATCTGACGCCATTCTGATCCAGCCTGGTTGGCCGGCAATTGTCCCGGCGAGAAACTCCGCGAATCCAGCGCAGCCGGCCGTCAGTTTCAACCATTGCAGATCGGCCAGATGTTCTGCGATCTGCCGCAGCTGGTCGTCGTTGTCTGAATCAAGAACATAAAGATCCGGCTGATCCTTCTTCGTCGGCAGCGTTGCTTCGACAAAATCCATCGCAGTCAGAACCCGCAGTTGAAGCTCCCGGTGATCACGAAATAATGAATCGGCCGACGCATCAGTGATCGGATTCAGCGGATCAGCCGCATAGGCAGTCTGATCAAGGCGGACATCATCCACATACATGATGCCGTTCCTGAGAATACGGTTTGCTTTTGGATATGACGGAATAAAAACGAAGGGCTGGTGTTGCTGAACCGTTTCCAGGCAGGCGGTTATTTCCGCACCGATATTCCCTCTCAGGGTTGAATCCGTCTTCTTGTAGAAATGGCTGAAGCTGAGGGCGACGGCCAACTGGCAAACCTGGCGGATGCGATCGGCAGCTTGTTCACGATTCAAATGGCGTGATTCACAGTCAACCGAATAGATTGAACAGTCATCGTCCACGATGGACGCGTCGAAATGAGTCCATAAACAGACTTTAACGCGCAGCCCGGCCTTAACAAATTGCACACCGGTATCCAGCGCGCCGGTAAAGTCATCCGCGATGATCAGCAGTCGATTCATCGATTGCCCCGGAAAGGTGTCAGCCAGCCGTCTTCTGTAAACTGCGCAACCGGATCGCCGGTAACCGTGATGTCAGAACGATCGCGAATTTTATCCAGCACAGCGTTTGAAACATAGAGTCGGTCGATGTGCAGGGTGTTTTCAGCCCGAATGATCCTGGCACCCTCCGGCTGTATGCTGCCCCAGGTCCGCATCGCGTATTCCACGGCCAGACGGTCCGTTTCAGCGATGATCGGCACCCGTCCACGCTCGATGAAGGTACTGGTCAGGGTATTTTCATTCGTCGCGTGGAAGTCGATCGCGTCATGTAAACGGCGGGTAATGAAGTCTGCCATGCCCATACCCAGCGCGTTGCCATGCGACTGTTCCGACAAACCACAGACAATCAGCCTGGAAATGACCGGACGCGGCAGATCAGTCTCACCGGCAATCATTCGCCGGCCGATAATATTGGGATCCATACCGGTCCCGCTGATATCCTTGCCCATCTGATCAAGGATCAGGAGATCCAGCGTGTCCACTGGTAAAGACGGCATGCATGAGCGGCTGAGCTTCAGCAGTTCTTTTTCTTCTCTGAGAATCGCCTCAGGACGGATTGCCTCGATGCGCATCGTTTCATCATATGCGTTCTCAACCAATCCGATTCCAAGGAGAATCTTGCTGGTTTGCAAAATTTGCTCAGCCGCCACAGGGATATAATCGCGCAGACCCTTGACGCCGAATCGATGCATGGTCAGAGCTTGTTTGTGCTTGCCCAGACCGATGACGCACATTTTCGCCAGACCGCTTTCAATCTCACCCATGAAATCAGTATGTGCCTTGATCCGGTTGATCACGATGATGCCGTCCGCTTCATGGGCAATCTGATCTTGATAGACAGGAAATTCCAATAAGCCTCTTGGCAGTTCGATCACCTGCATCGATGACCGGATCGGAACACCAATACTTGCTTCAGTCACACCAAGAGATGTCAGAACTTCCCGCTGGCCCTCCGCGGACGCGCCACCGTGGCTGCCCATTGCCGGTACAATAAAGCACTGGACATCACGTGATTTGAGATAATCAACGACTGCGCGGACGATCAGCGGCAGATGGCTGATGCCCCGGCTGCCGACCGCGATCGCGATACGTGTCCCGGGCAGAAATTCAACTGCAGACTGCTGCATGGCGGCGGCCACCCGACCGGGGATATCCTCGATTTTCTCATGGGAAAAGGTCTGAGAAATGGGTGTCAGATAGAGATTATTCATCTTGTACTCCTGTCAATGCGTGAATTCCCTTTGTCAGCGGCTGCTGAAAAAATAGACATCACCAAGCGATCCGTCATCATACTCCGTATCGGGATATGCGATCACCAGCTCAAATGATCCATCGGTGTAATCATTGATCACCCGATCCCAGAAACGGGCCGCCGCAAGATTTTTCGGATGACGCTTCAACTGCCAGCGCCCCTTGTGCTCATCGAACAGCTGGAACACTGCCCGCCGACCGACGCCAAGGCGGCGGTATTTATACATGACGAAAAATTCTGCCAGTTGATAGTCCGTATCCCGATCAGCGACTTCCGGCAAATCGTTCACCAGAGCGAATCCGGCCAGTTTGCCATCAGCCAGAATGAAATAAGCCCACCGCTGATCTTCATTCCAGTAATAATCGAGGTACTGATAGCCATATAGACCGAGGTCGTTCACATCGCGCAGATCCCATTGAGAAAACTCATAATTGTACTTTTCCAGCAGATTGCTTAAGATCTCCCGTTCATTAAGATTGACCGGCCTCAGCTCTACCTTCATCTCGATCACCTCCGTACTTGATTCGTATCAGAATTTCCGCCTCACGTTTGGATTGATCCGATCGCTGTCAGACTAAATGGAGCGTGCTTCTTTATTATACCGCAATCAGGCATCGGAAAACGCCACGTTCCCGGTGAGAAACGTGGCGAAAGTATGTGGTCAGGTATCAGATTTCTGCTGATTCGCTTTCCCGGACAGACAAGAAAATGTCCTTGCTGACGGATTCGATATAGCATTCCGCGACAACTCCCTGCGAATCAGGGTACGGATAGGCAACGGCCACCATGATCTGGCGGGGCAGGTCGGTGTTTTTTTCAAACAGGGTCTCGATCTGGCTGCGGAAATAATTGATCCAGCGCAATTTGATGTTGTCCGTATCCAGCCGGTGCTTCGGGATTTCCGGATAATTCAGTTCGAAATCATTGCGGTTCTCAAAGCGGAATTTGGCAGCGATGGCATCGTGCAGGGATTCAAACACACGGTGATCGATCGTCTGGACCGTCTTGCAGTCTTTACCCAATGTGGTAAAGACACCGAGAATCCATTCGGATCGTTCGTACAGATCTTTTGATATTTCAAAGGGAATGCTGATGAGGCTCCAGTACAATTCACTCTGGAGACTCTGCACCCAGATCGGGTCGTATGAAAATCGCTCCGCAATAAACATACAAATATTATATCACTATATTTTAATAGCTCAATTCACATGTTAAACTATATATATTATGCTTTATATTACTTTATTTTAGATCAAATACACGGTCCGTCGATTGTCACGATGCGCTGTTCCCGGTCGGAACGATAGGCATTTTCCATCAGTTCGGTCAACGCTTCGCCGCGCGTTTCATCAAACGGAATCGGGGAACCGCTGCTGATTCCATCCAGCCACAACTGTATGGGCATCGGTAAATTATCCGGCAGTTTATCCGGGATGACCCATCCGTCAACCGCGAAGGAGGTGCTGCGCACCTTGGTAACGCCATCGACACTGACCAGCGCGCCTTCTGTTCCCAGCAGTTCGAAACAGCCGGCTGACCAGGGCGAAACAAATGAAGTTTCCAGGACGGCGATCGCCTTATTCTCAAATTCAACCACGGAAACCGAATTGTCATCGACCGGTGCCGGCGCGCACGAATTGTTGAAAACCGACGCGATCCGGCAAGGTTTGCCCAGAAGATAGGAAGCCGTATACATCGGATGGCAGCCAAGGTCCATCATCGCGCCGCCGCCGGCTTTCTCCAGATCGTACCAGTAGTCCGGCAGCCAGCCGAGCAGACTGCCGCCATGGGCGGTCCGCATGCGCATATACGTGATCCGGCCAAGCGTCCCATTATCAATCAGCTGCTTCGCGTACTGCGCGATCGGCCAGGTCAGTTGAGGATATGAGATGCAAAACTTGATTTTGTTCTCCTGAATTGCCTGGCTGATATTGCGGCAGGCCTCAACGGTAGTGGCCATGACCTTTTCGGTAAAGATATGCTTACCGGCCCTCGCCGCGGCGATCATGACCGGTTCATGGTCAGTCGTCGGCGTGCAGACGATCACCGCGTCCACATCAGAACGGGTCAGCAGCTGGTCGAGATTACCTTCGAAATCGACCCCGAGTTCTTCAGCCCAGGCGCGTCCGCGCTCAGCGTCATCATCCCAGATACAGGTGATTTCCGCTTTCCCTGACTGGCGTATCTGTTTAGCGTAATCAACGGCATGAACATGCCATTTTGACAGCATCGCGATTCTGATCATTGGTTTATCCTCCCTGAAAGCCGCGGCAGTTCCTATCTCGAAACAGTGTGATCCGTCTGGTGTCATATCCCTGCTTCTCTCACGATCAGCGTACCATGTTTTGTGTCCTGTCTGCCATCAGAAAAGTGTGACGATCTCCGAACCTTCCATTGGAAGTCCATTGAACGTCAGACCGACGCGATGAACCTCAGATCAGGACCACCAGATGGCCAGCCAGGTCAGCGGCTTTCCGCTGCGGTTCTCAACCGTATGAGAACTATTCGGCGGTATCTCGATCACATCACCGGCACGGACTGGTGCTTCTTCATCGTTGATGATGACAAAGCCTTCACCCGCGAAGATGATATAGATCTCTTTGGTCGGGTGCGCATGGCCCTGGCGATTGCCATCCATGATCCCGTTTTGTTCCAAATGGCCGTACAGATGCTCGAACGGCGGGTTCATTGATTCCGAAAACGCCTTCATGCCGAGGATCGTGCCGTTGTGTACTGGAAAGGCCTGTTCCTTGTCAAATCGGTTGATGGTAATCATTGGTTAGCCTCCTGCCATATTTGATTATCCTAGTATAGCCAAGTCATCGGAAAATACGATTCGTGTCTACCGTCAGCTTATCACAACCTGTCCGTTCGAGTCTTTAATCATTCTTTATCACTTCGCGTCCTGAATCTTGTGATAAGGTAATAGTATGAAATTATTGTTATTGAGATGATTTGAAGGAGGCTAAGATGTCGAGTCAGTTTTTGACTAATTTCTCCGATCAAACGTTCCTGGACAAAATCAGGGACAGCCTTCGCCGATGTCGTGCGTTCTACTTCTCAGTCAGTTTCATTAAAAGAGCAGGCCTTGTTCTTCTGATTAAAGACATCGAGGCCGCGCTGGCCAGAGGGTGTACAGGACGGATCATCACGTCCACCTACCAGAATTTCACGGATATTGAATCGCTTAGGGTCTTTCACGCACTGATGAACGGACACTCGAATTTCCAATGCCATATTGATTACGATTCTTTCCTTGACAAGGACTATTCCACACGGGGTTACCACACCAAAGGCTATTTGTTTGAATTCACCTCTGCATGCGAGCTGATTATCGGATCATCGAATATCACCCGCTATGCCCTGCTCAAAAATATCGAATGGGATTTGGTCGTCAGTGGCAATGAAACAGACACAGCGTATAGCCAGGCAAAACAAGACTTTGACTCACTGTGGTGTCAGACTCATAACTTGTCGGATGACATCATCCAGCAGTATACCAGCAAACTGCATTTCGCGATCGAACGCTGGGATATGGATTATGATTTCACGGCCCGGAATGTCAAGCCGAATTTCATGCAGCGCAAGGCACTTAAGGAGCTCAACCGTTATCGCGCGACCGGAACCGCCCGTGCGTTAGTCATCGCGGCTTCAGGCAGTGGTAAAACCTATCTGGCTGCTTTTGACGCGCTCAATTTCGATCCACGCCGATTGCTTTATATTGTTCATGAAGGATCCATTCTGAAAAAATCGTTCAGTACTTTTCAGGATGTCTTCGGCAATCAGGTCAGCTATGGAATCTACAGTGGTGAAAGCAAAGAACTTGATGCGGATTTTGTCTTCGCGACGAATCTGACCATGAGCCGCAACCTCGAATTATTTCACAAAGAAGCGTTTGACTACATCATCATCGATGAATGTCACCACGCAACTGCGGAAACCTACAAGAAAATCATGGCCTATTTTGAACCTGAGTTTTTGCTGGGATTAACAGCCACTCCGGAACGGATGGACAACCAGAATGTCCTCGAGGTATTCGATCAGAATATTCCTTATGAATTACGCCTGCGTGACGCGATTATTAATGACTTGGTCGTACCGTTCAAATATTACGGCATTCGTGATCAACAGGTTGACTACGGGCTCAGCAAGCAAGACGAACGCAGACTGATCGCGCAAATCGCGCAAGAAGATCACGCCAATTTTATCTGCGAACAGATTGAAGGGCACCGGCCGGCCGGTAAACTAAAAGCACTCGCTTTCTGTAGTACAATCGCCCATGCGCGCATCATGAGTGAGGTCATGAGTGATCAATATAGAACCGCGTATCTGACGGGCCGCAACACCATCGGCGAACGAATCCGCGCTTATAACGATCTGCAGAGTGATCATGCTGGTCTTGAGATTTTATTCACCGTTGATATTCTCAATGAAGGCGTCGATATTCCCGGGGTAAACATGGTCCTCTTTCTCAGACCAACGGAATCATCCACTGTATTTATTCAGCAGTTGGGCCGTGGTTTACGTAAATATCCGAATAAGCCCTACGTGACCATTCTCGATTTTATTGGCAATCATTATAAGCGTAGTGTCCAGATCGCGTTTGCTCTCAGCAGCCTCGCGGAAAACTTCGTCATTGAAAAACGGCTGATGATGTCGCTTGTCAAAAATGATTTCTCCGCGCTTGGTCTCCATCCGTATGGCGTTGAGATCCATATTGACGAAATCAGTAAAGAAGAAATCCTCTCACATATTGAGCAGGAAAATTTTAATCGGCTGGTTTATCTGAAAAAGGATTACCAGAATTTCAAGGAGTACATTCACTCCGAGTTATGGCCCACACATATGGACTACCTGAATAATGACTGCGCACCCGATATTCTGCGCTTTATCAACACCAGAATCGGCAACAGGAAAAATCAATCGTACTATAACTTTCTTGACGGTATCGGCGAAGAAAATCTGCCATCCTTCAGCGATCCGCAAATCACCTTCATTAATGAGTTATCGGGTATGCTGCCGTTGGTTCGAAAACAGGAATTCCTGATCATCCGTGAATGCTTGAACGGTTTCAATCAGATCAATGAAATTGAATCAACGGTATCTGAATCGCTTTCAGCCCAGAGCCCGGAAGCATTCAATCATGCGCTTCAATGGCTCCGGACACGCCGTCTCATTCATATCCACAATGAGGCCGTCAGTCTGGCCGTCACCATCGACAGCGGCCTGTCGAACTATCTTGATGATCTTCTTGCTTATGGACTCGCCCGGTATGAGGTTGACTTCGGTGATATCGATCAGTTCAAGCTGTGGTCGAGTTATCGAATGGATCAGGTCCAGCTCAAGCTTTGCAAAAACCCGGGATACACGATGAAAGGGACCTATGTGTACGATGGTATCGTCTATATCTTCGCGTCCATCAAGAAAGACGCGACGGTTCAGGAGCATCTGAATTATCAGGATCTGTTTCTCCAGCCAGACATCTTCCAATGGGAATGTGAAGCCGGCTTGAATCACAGCCAGCAAAAAGAGCTGATCGACAGCCAGGAGGCGCATCTGTTCATTCGAAAAGTGGTCAGTGAAAATGGTATGGTGTTGCCTTTCTCATATGTCGGAACCGGCCAGCTGACCAACCCGCGCAAAACAGACAATCCAAAAGGTTCTCTGCTATTTGACATCCATATGGATCACGCTCTGCCAGATTATCTCCAATACGACTTCGGCCTTGCGCAGACTGTATTCCACTAAGTGAAACCACATGG
>RZZF01000073.1 GCA_009929975.1 Clostridia bacterium | reverse complement strand
CTGAGGCTGACATACCAGCCATCACGACCAAAGAAAGGCGCGGCGACAGCAATGATCAGGCAGCTGACCCAGATGGTCACCAGGGTCATGAGATTGGTCGCGCGGATCAGAACCGCGGTTCTGGCGATCGCGCCGGCATGGGACTCAGGCTCAGCGGTGAACGCCAGCAGGGGCTCTCCCATCGCGCGGCGGAAGCGCATCTCCATCCGGCCGTACATCAGGGCAATCACAATTCCGCTGATGATCGCGAAGCCTCCGAGAAACAAAAAAGCGTAGCGATCCGTTCCGGATGTGTCCGATGCCATCTGACTGTATATGATCGCACCGATTCCAATCAGCACGAAAAAAACGGCTGTGATATAAGGTCTCTTATAGAGGATCGGAATTTTCATGACAGTCCTCCCGAACAGGTCTGACCACTGGTTCACCCTGATTGTGGCACAGGCCGCGTCCACGGGCAAGATTTTCTCTGTCGGTTCACGTATAATCAGGTTATGGAACGAACCATCCTGCATTGTGACTGCAACAGTTTTTTCGCCTCGGTCGAACTGCTGGATTACCCTGAGCTGCGCAGCCGGCCGGTTGCCGTCTGCGGCGACCCGAAACACCATCGCGGCGTGATCCTGGCGAAAAACGAAGCCGCGAAGGCCTTTAACGTGACAACGGGAGAGGCCGTCTTCCAGGCGCTGCGCAAATGTCCCCAGCTGGTCCTGCTGCCGCCGCATCATGAACGGTATGTGGCTTTTTCCCGGCGGATCAATCAGCTTTACGGCCAGTATACGAGCCAGGTCGAACCCTTCGGCATCGACGAGTCCTGGCTTGATGTCACCGACAGCCTCCATCTGTTCGGCAGCGGCAAGGCCATCGCGGATGAGCTGCGCCGCCGTGTGCGTGAAGAACTGGAACTGACGATTTCCGTCGGTGTCTCTTTTTGCAAGATATTCGCCAAACTGGGCAGCGACTATAAAAAGCCAGACGCGACGACCGTCATCAGCCGTGAGAATTTCCGGGAGATCCTCTACCCTCTACCGGCACAGGCCATGCTCTTCGTCGGCCAGGCGGCCGCCCGGCGGCTGCAGCGTGTCGGCCTGCGCACCATCGGCGATCTGGCCGGCGCCGGAGAGCAGACGCTGGTCAGCCTGCTCGGACAGTCCAGCCATCAACTGTATCGGTATGTGACCGGCGCGGATGATGACCCTGTCGCTGAGGCTGACACGGCCCGGGAAAGCCGGTCGATCGGCAAAGGCATGACATTCGGCCGCTATCTGTCCGACCTGGCTGAAACCAAAGTCCAGGCACTCTGGTTGTCTGACCAGGTCGCGGCCCAGCTGCGGTCGGCCGGACTCGTCTGCCACACGCTCCAGGTCACCCTGCGGAATCCGCAGCTGCAGACCATCACCCGGCAGATGACTCTGGAGCGTCCGACCGCCATGACGCATGATCTCTACCTTGCCGCGCTGCAGTTGATCCAGCGGCACTGGTCTTACCAGGATCCGATCCGCATGCTGACGATTACCGCTCAGCAGCTGTGTCCGGCCGAACAGGCGCCGGTCCAGCTTTCCATCGCCGATCTCCTGCATGACGGCACACCGTCGGAGACCCCGGAACTGGTCCGTCAGGAGAAACTGGAGTCATCGCTCGACCAGATCCGCCAGCGATTCGGCAAGACATCGGTCACTTTCGGCCGGCTGGTCGGCCAGCACGATGAAGACGATGAAGAGTCGATACCCGACCCTCAGGACAGGCGCTGACGGAAATCCTCATAGCCGAAGCGGCGGATCAGACGAAGCTGGTCCTGATCATCCATCAGGACAATATCCGGCAGCGGCATGCCATTGAAGGTGTTGTTCTTGACCATGGTATAGATCGCCATATCGCAGAAGATCAACTGATCGCCCGGTTTCAGCGGCTCGTCAAACGAATAATCGCCGATGATATCGCCGGCCAGGCAGGTCGGTCCGCCCAGCCGGTAGGTATGCGGTTTTTCGCCGGGAAGCGCGGCTCCGATCAGGCGCGGGCGATACGGCATTTCCAGGACATCCGGCATATGGCAGGTCGCCGATGTGTCGAGGATGGCGATGGACAGGTCATTTTCGACGATATCAATCACTGAGCTGACCAGATAGCCGGCATTCAGCGCGATCGCCTCACCGGGCTCCAGATAGACCGTGACGCCGTATGCCTCGCGCAGTTCCCGCACCAGCCGGACCAGCAGATCCAGGTTGTAGCCCGGCCGGGTGATATGATGCCCGCCGCCGAGATTGAGCCAGTCGAGCCGCGGCAGCCAATCACCGAACCGCTGCTTCAGCGCGTCCAGAACAATTGCCAGATCCTCAGCCCCCTGCTCGCACAGGCAGTGCAGGTGCAGGCCGCTGAGGCCGTCCATTTCGTCTTCGCGAAAGGCCTCACGGATCACCCCGAGCCGTGAACCGGCCGTGCAGGGATCGTACAGCGGCGTCGACTGCGTGGGGCACTGCGGATTGATCCGCATGCCGCACTGCTTCCCGGCGGCCAGGGCCCGGTCCTTAAACTGACGCCACTGGTTGAAGGAATTAAAAACAAGATGGTCGCTGACCGCGAGAATCTCCGGAAAGTCAGCTTCAGTATAGGCCGGTGAAAAGACATGCGTCTCACCACCGAAATGATCATGACCGAGCCGGGCCTCGAACAGGCCGCTGGCGGTCGTTCCGTCGAGATACTGCCGGATCAGCGGATAGACCGAAAACATTGAGAACGCCTTCTGGGCCAGGAGAACGCGGCAGCCGGCACGGTCGGCCGTCTGGCGCAGGATCTCCAGGTTTTCAATCATCGCCTGCTGGTCAACAAGGTAGGCCGGCGTCCGGAACAGGCCGTCCATCGCGGGTACTGCCGTCTGATTCATCGCGCCACCTCAGTCAACCAGAACAGGGCTGAAATCTTCCTGCCACGGCAGTCCCCACTGATTGAGCGCGTCCATGAACGGGTCCGGATCAAACTGTTCCGTCGTATAGACTCCGGGCTTGCGCCAGACTCCCTGCATCACCAGCATCGCGCCGATCATCGCCGGGACACCGGTCGTATAGGAGATCGCCTGTGATCCGACTTCACGATAGCAGGCCTGATGGTCGCAGATATTGAACAAACGATACGTCTTCTCCCGGCCGTCCTTGACGCCGCGGAAGATGCAGCCGATATTCGTCTTGCCGACCGTCCGCGGTCCGAGCGACGCCGGATCGGGCAGCAGTGCCTTGAGGAACTGCAGCGGTACGATCTCGCGGCCTTCATACAGTACCGGTTCGATCGAGGTCATGCCGACATTTTCCAGAACCTTCAGATGGGTCAGGTAGCTTTGTCCGAAGGTCATGAAGAAACGGATGCGGCGGATGCCGGGAATGTTTTTCGCCAGAGACTCAAGTTCCTCGTGATGGAGCAGATACATATCGCGCTGGCCGATGCCTTCGAAGTCATAGCTTCGCTTGATTTCCATCGGCTCCGTTTCAACCCAGTCCCCGTTTTCCCAGTAGCTGCCGTTCGCGGTGACTTCGCGGATATTGATCTCCGGGTTGAAATTGGTCGCGAAAGGATAGCCGTGATCGCCGCCGTTGGCGTCGAGAATATCGATCTCATGAATCTCGTCGAAATGATGCTTCAACGCATAAGCGGTAAACACACTGGTGACGCCGGGATCAAATCCGCTGCCGAGCAGTGCTGTCAGACCGGCCTCCTTATAGCGCTCATGATAGTCCCACTGCCATTTATATTCGAATTTCGCGGTGTCCAGCGGCTCATAGTTGGCCGTATCAATATAATGGACACCGGCTTTCAGGCAGGCTTCCATGATCGTCAGATCCTGGTATGGCAGCGCCAGATGAAGGACAACCTCCGGCTTGAACGATTCGATCAGCCGGACGAGCTGGCCGACATCATCCGCATCCACCCGGGCGGTATGAATGACCGTTCCCCGGCCGGAGAGCTGGGCCTTCAGTGTCTCACACTTTTCCACCGTCCGGCTGGCGATCATGATCTCTGAAAAGACCTCATGATTCTGGACACATTTATGAATCGCGACTCCGGCGACCCCGCCGCAGCCAATGATCAATGCTTTTCCCATGGTTTGTTCCTCCTGATCGTTATTTTTGCAATACGAGCAGCAGCTCGCGCAAGGTCTTCAGTGCTGTCGCCGTCGAGATGCCAGATGGATCAAGCGGCGGAGACAATTCATTCAGGTCAGCCGCGACCAGATTGAGCGGCCGCAGCGTCTGCAGACCCTGAACCAGCTCCTGAAACATGATGCCGCCGGCTTCCGGTGTGCCGGTTCCGGGGAAGATTGAAGGATCCAGCACATCGAGATCGATGGTCAGATAGACAGGGACCCCGGCCAGCCGCTGAACCATCTCCGCCAGCCCCTCAAGGTTGAAAAAACGGGTTGTGACATGGGAACGGCCCCAGCTGATCTCTTCCCGTTCACCGGAGCGGATGCCGAACTGCCAGATCCGGCCATCACCGAGCAGTTCCCAGCAGCGGTGAATCACCGTGGCATGAGAAAGCTTTTCGTCAAGGTAGTGGTCGCGCAGATCAGCATGGGCGTCCAGTTGAATCAGGTGCAGATCCGGCCAGCGCCTGGCCGCGGCCCGGACGGCTCCCAGGGTGACGAGATGCTCGCCGCCGATCATCAGCGGGATCCGGCCGTCCTGCAGAATCTGATCTGTCTGTGCTTCGACTAAATCCAGCATTTTGTCCGGCCGGCCGAACGGCAGTTCCAGATCGCCGCCGTCAAAGATGGCATAATCCGTCAGATCGCGGTTCTGGTAGGGGCTGTAGGTCTCCAGGCTGTAGCTTTCCGCCCGCATGGTCCGGCTGGCGAACCTTGTCCCGGGCCGATAAGAGGTTGTTCCGTCAAACGGGGCTCCGAAAATCACCGTAGAAGCCAACTCATAGGGGCTGTCACAGCCGAGAAACGGTTCACTCAACTTAGTCCAGTTCGACATGCTCAACATCCTCCAGCAGCGCCTGCACATAATTGGGCAGGGCAAACGCACCACGGTGCAGATTGGTATTGTAATACCGGGTTGTCAACTCGAGCTTTTTCCAATCGCGGGCCCGCAGGTCACGGATCGGATGATATCGGTTGGAGGCAAAGCCGAACAGCCAGTGGCCGGATGGATAGGTCGGAATATGAGCCTGATAGACCCGGCTGATGCTGAATGATTCGACAATCCGCTTGTGTGCCCGCTGCATGGCCAGCGCGTCGACATCATAAAACGGACTCTCATGCTGATTGACCATGATTCCATCTTCTTTGAGGGCTTTGCAGCAGTTGCCGTAAAACTCGCGGGTAAACAGGCCTTCCCCCGGACCGAACGGGTCCGTCGAGTCAACAATAATCAGATCATAGTCATTTTCATAATGGCGAACGAATTTCAAGCCGTCCTGATAGTGGATCGTCACCCGCGGATCATCGAGGCGGCAGGCGGTCTGCGGCAGAAACTCACGACAGGCCTCCACCACCATCTGGTCGATTTCAACCAGATCAATCTGCTCAATCGACGAATACGCCGTCAGCTCACGGATGATCCCGCCATCGCCTGCTCCGATGACCAGAACACGGCGAACGTCCGGATGGACGGCCATCGGTACATGGACCATCATTTCGTGATAGATGAATTCATCCTTTTCCGTCAGCATCATGTAGCCGTCCAGGGTAAGAAACCGACCGAATTCGACGGATTCAAACACATCAATCCGCTGAAACGGACTCTGCGCGCTGTACAGCTGCTGATCGACCTGTATGGAAAACTTGACCCCTTCGGTGTGTTTTTCGGAAAACCAGAGTTCCATGAAACCTCCTAGTGTAATGCCGCTAGATCACATTGATTGAGCCAACCTGCGGATCTTCGGTCCCGGTGAGAAAACATCCTTTCTCCCGCGAGTATTGGATCAGATTGATGATATCCCGGGTAATCGCCTCGCCTGGCGCGAGGATGGGAATGCCCGGCGGATAGGCCATGACAAACTCGGTGCTGATCCGTCCGGCCGCCTCCTGCAGCGGCAGCGCGGTCTTTTCGCTGTAGAAAGCCTCCTGAGGGGTTGCCACAACCTGGGGGCTGATATAGTCGAAGGTCGGCAGATCCGCCCGGTTTCGCCGATAGCGGCGCCGCAGTTCAGACAGCGCGCTGACCAGCCGCTCGAGATCCTGGATGCGGTCGCCGATGGACAGATAGGCAAGAATATTACCAAGGTCGCCGAACTCGATCTGGATATCGTATTCGTCCCGGATCAGGTTGTAGACTTCCGAACCCGCCAGTCCGGCGCCAAGCGTGTTGACCGCCAGCTTGGTCGGATCAAAGTCAAAAACCGCATCACCATTGACCAGTTCACGGCCATAGGCATAATAGTCACCGATCTGATTGATTTCATCGCGGGCATAGTCGGCCATATCAGTGACCTTATCGAAGATCTCATTTCCGTGCAGGGCCAGGTTGCGCCGTGACATATCGAGGCTGGCCAGCAGCAGATAGGAGCCGCTGGTCGTCTGGGTCAGATTGATGATCTGGCGGACATGCTGCGGATTGATCGCCGGACCGCATAAAAGCAATGAGCTCTGGGTCAGTGAACCGCCGGACTTATGCATGCTGACCGCGGAAAGATCCGCGCCGGCCGCCATGGCGGACAACGGCAGATTTGGAGAGAAAGCGAAATGAGCCCCATGGGCCTCATCAACGAGGACGCGCATCTGATGCGCATGCGCCAGTTCGACGATCGCCTGCAGATTGGAGCAGATACCGTAATAGGTCGGGTTATTGATCAGGATCGCCTTGGCCTCCGGATTCGCGGTGATCGCCCGGCGGACATCGTCCAGCGACATACCGAGCGCGATGCCGAGCCGCTCATTGCTGCCGGGATTGATATACACCGGTACGGCACCGTTGAGCACGAGTGTGTTGATCACGCTGCGGTGGACATTACGCGGCAGGATGATCCGGTCCCCGCTTTTCGTGACCGACATGATCATAGCCTGGACCGCTGATGTGGTGCCGTTGACCATGAGAAAAGCCGCGGCCGCGCCAAAGGCTTCAGCTGTCAGCTGCTCCGCCTCCCGGATCACTGAGACCGGATGACAGAGATTGTCGAGTGGCTTCATTGAGTTCATGTCGAGGCGCATGCAGGATTCGCCCAGCAGCCGGGTCAGTTCCGGACTGCCGCGGCCGTGTTTGTGTCCCGGTACATCAAACGGAACAATCCGCTGACGGTTCACCGTCTGCAGCGCTTCTACAATCGGGGCTCTTCTCTGGTCACCACCTGCCATGGCAGTCCTCCTGCCCGGCGAAACGCGGATCATCTGATTTCATTCGGTACCCTCCAAAGCTCCAGCCGGCCGCATGACAGATCGCCGGCTGATACTGGTTAAATTATAGTACAGAGCCTCTGCTTTGCAAAATAAAAACCCGGATTGACAAGATGAAAATCAGGTGATATGATAGGTGAGCACCTTAGAGAAGCGACCTGCTCGTGTGGCGGAACTGGCAGACGCAACGGACTTAAAATCCGTCGGATTTAAACCCATGCCGGTTCGAGTCCGGCCACGAGCACCAAAGCCACACAAACGGTGCCAGCATCAGGTCAATATACCGCGGAGTGGAGCAGCTGGTAGCTTGTCGGGCTCATAACCCGAAGGTCGCAGGTTCGAATCCTGCCTCCGCAACCAAAAAGATTGTCGAGTTTGATCGGCAGTCTTTTTTTTAAATAATGATGATTTATATAAAAATATTCAGTAGAATATAGATTGATAAACCCTTTTGGCAAACTTGATTCAAAGGAGCTTTGTAATGAAGAGGAGTTTGTTGTTAAGTCTCATTCTGCTGATTGCGCTTCCCCTCGCCGCCTGCGCTCAGAGCCCGCGAATCCCTTCCGATTCGAGTCCGCCATCATCCGGTGAAACCAGTCCATCCGGATTGATCGTTGACTCTGCCGGTCAGGCTTCCATCGATTTCGGTGCCTTGCTCGAAGTGGGCGACGAAGTGACCATTGAAAAGGTCACACCCGCTCCGGTTGATGAGGATGTGGAAATCTATGCTTATGATTTCCGCCTCTCTTCCGGAC
>RZZF01000072.1 GCA_009929975.1 Clostridia bacterium | reverse complement strand
GATCATACCAGATTCTCATGGCTCCACCTCCCGGCTGTCTGGCGGCTGCTTCATACCGAGAAATCCGCCCGCCAGAAGGTCCGAGGATGAGCCTGAGGACAGGATCCGCTGATTGAGATAGATCAGTCGGTCCGCATAGGAACCGATCACTTCCAGATCATGTGAAACGATCAGTGTGAGAAGATCGTAACGGCTTTGCAGATCACGGACCAGCTGGTAAAACTGGGTCTTGCCCTTCTCATCCAGTGCTGATACAGGTTCATCCAGCAGCAGAATATCCGGAACCGGATCGAGAGCGAACGCCAAGGTCACCCGCTGCAGCTCACCGCCGGACAATTGGCCCAGCTGGCGATGCAGCAAATGCCTCGCTTCAACCAGGTCAAGCAGTTCAGCCAGCTGTGCCTGTGTTGATCTGCGTACGCCGAGAAAAACCGGCCAGCGGCTGTGATGTGCGCCGAGAAGGTCAGCCACCGTCAGGGGGGCATGTCGGTCGAACAGCAGATGCTGCGGCATATATCCGATTGACGGGCGAGGCAATATCTGCCCCCGGCCGTTTGAAGCGAGGATTTTTCCCTGATACGGCCATTCACCGGACAGCGCTTTGAGCAATGTGCTCTTGCCACCGCCATTCGGTCCGATCAGCGCGACAATTTCGCCACAGTGCAGCGTAAAGGAAATATGATCGAGAATTAATTCTCCGCCGCGACGGACACTGACATTCTCAAGTTCCAGCTGATGCCAAGGATGCAGCGGATCATGACAGTGAGGCGCGGCCGGTGTATCCTGCATGCAGTCCTCCTCCGGCCATATTCAATACGGCGTTTTCGCAAGTCACTTGCAGGAGCATTATAGCGGCCTGTTTCTCCCTGTGTCAATCATCCATACCGGGCATGATCAAATCCTGGGGCATCTTTCCGGCGGGGATCATCGGATAGACATTTTCCCGCGGATCGAGAATACAATGGATCAGATACGGTCCGCGTGTGGCCAGTGCCAGTCCTATCTGCCGGTTGAGATCATCCGGCCCGGCAGCCAGACCGGCCGGGATGTGATAGGCATCAGCGATTTTGACGAAATCCGGATTATTCTGCAGCAGCGATTGGCTGTAATGCTCATCAAAGAATAGTTCCTGCCATTGCCGGACCATGCCGAGACAGCCATTGTCCATGATCAGGATCTTGACCGGCAGCCCCAGCTGCGCGAGCAGACCAAGTTCCTGGACGGTCATCTGAAAGCCGCCGTCGCCGGTGAAGATGACCGTCGTCCGCTCTGGCGAGGCCGCTGACGCGCCGATCGCCGCCGGCAGACCGAAGCCCATCGTTCCGAGGCCACCGGACGTAATGAACGATCGGGGCGACTCAACAGGAAAATGCTGGGCGACAAACATCTGATGCTGGCCGACATCCGTTACGACGATCGGATTTTGGCCTTGCAGTGCCTGGGCCACCTGATGGATGACATACTGCGGCAGCAGGGGTGACTGGGCCCGGTACATGGCTTCTTTGAGCTGATAATACCGCTCCCGTTTGCTCCGGAGCATTGTCAGCCAGTCCAGCCATTGGCCCGAGGTGTAGGCTTCCGGCCGGGCGGCCAGAATATGTTCAAAGAAATCAGCCGCGTCATCTTCAATTTCAATGTCAGCACGCAGGTTCTTGCCGATTTCCGCCGCGTCGATATCCACATGGATGATCACACGTTCACCGGTGCTCTGATAGGCTGCCGGATCTCCGATGATCCGGTCGCTGAAACGTGTTCCGACCGCCAGCAGCAGATCGCAGGTGCCGAGCGCGGTATTAGCCTGCGGTGTTCCGTGCATACCGAGCTGTCCCAGGTAAAGCGGATGGTCATTGCGAATCGCGCCCTTCCCCATCAGGGTTGTCGCGACCGGCAGGTTGAGCGACTCGACAAACTGAATCAGGTCATCGGTACCGCCGGGAGCGATAATACACCCGCCGCCGGCAATCAGCAGAGGCCGCCGCGAATGCCGCAGGGCTTCATAGACCTGATCCGCCATCGCACGCGTGCGGATGACCGGCGGACGATGTCGGACAAAAGTGTTGGCAGCGGCATTTGCCTGGTCCGGATCAATCGGCAGCGCCATGATATCCTTGGGAATATTAACAAGAACCGGACCGGGCCGGCCGGACGTTGTCAGGGTCCAGGCTTCTTCGAGAACCGGCAGCAGTTCATCCGGATCCATCACCAGATAATTGTATTTGGTGACCGGTTGTGTGACACCGGTAATATCAGCCTCCTGGAACGCGTCAGTTCCAGTCGCGCTGCGGGCGACCGCGCCGGTGATCGCCAGCAGGGGAACCGAGTCGAGATAGGCATCTGCCAGTCCGGTGACAAGATTGGTCGCCCCGGGTCCGGACGTCGCGATGATGACACCCGGGCGGCCGGATACCTTGGCATACCCTTCCGCGGCATGCGCCGCCCCCTGTTCATGACGGGTCAGGATATGGGGAAAGTCAGCTTTATGAATCGCTTCGTACAGAACAAGAACCGGGCCGCCGGGATAACCGAACGCATGCCTGACTCCTTTATCCAGCAGAAAACGAATGACAAGATCAGCACCATTCATTGCGTATCCTCCTCCGGCTGCTCAATCCTAGCGCCTTCATGGCTGGGGGCGACCAGCCTGGCATAGCGGGCCAGTACACCTTTCAAACTGCGCGGGGGCTGGCTGGCCGGAACACGGGCGGCCAGTTCCTCAGGCGGCAGCAGAACATCAATCCGCCGGGCCGGGATATCAATCTTCACCCGGTCACCTTCATGCAGCAGCGCCAGCGGTCCACCGGCTGCCGCCTCCGGTGAGATATGCCCGACAGACGCGCCGCGTGTCGCTCCGGAAAAGCGGCCGTCCGTCAGCAGGGCGACCGAGCCATCAAGACCCATACCGGCCAGAGCGCTGGTCGGGGTCAGCATTTCACGCATCCCCGGACCGCCGCGTGGGCCTTCAAAACGGATCACGACAACATCACCGGCCTTGATCTCATTGGCGAAAATCGCTGAACTGGCCGCTTCTTCACTGTCAAACAGCCGGACCGGGCCTTCATGAACCATCATATCAGGGCTGACAGCCCCTTTTTTGACAACACTTCCCTGCGGGGCGAGATTGCCATAGAGGACGGCCAGTCCGCCATCCGGTGCATAGGGGTCGGCAGCATGACGGATAATCCGACCGTCCGCTTCAGGCGTGCCGGCCAGACGTTCCTGCAGGGTGCCGCTGACCGTCTGGACATCCGTCTCCAGAAGCCCGGCCGAGGCCAGTACGGCAAGCACCGCGCTGATTCCCCCCTGCTCATTGAGATCGGTAATGAAATCTGAGCCGAAGGGATTGAGACGGCAAAGCTGCGGAATGGTGCTGCCGATCCGGCTGACATCATCCATCGAGAGCGGGTAGCCGGCCTCACGGGCGATTGCCAGAAGATGCAGAATTGAATTGGTCGACCCGCCCAGCGCCATATCGAGGCGGAGCGCGTTGCGAACGGCCGCTGGCGTCATGATCTGAGCCGCGGTGATTCCCTCCTCGAGCAGCTGCATGACGCGCATACCACTGGCTCTGGCCAGCCGGACCCGGTCAGCGTAAACAGCGGGAATCGTGCCGTTGCCCGGCAGCGCGAGACCGAGCGCTTCGGTCAGGCAGTTCATGGTATTGGCGGTATACATGCCGGAACAGCTGCCGCAGGTCGGGCAGGCGGAGACTTCGATCGCGCGAAGTTCCTCATCACTCATCGTTCCCGCCGCATGGGCGCCGATCGCCTCAAAGACATTGCTCAGGCCCGTACGGCCGCGTCCCGGCAGCATCGGGCCGCCGCTGACGAAAATAGAGGGCAGCCCCATCCGTGCTGCTGCCATCAGCATGCCGGGAACAACCTTGTCGCAGCTGGGCACAAAAACAACCGCGTCAAACGCATGGGCTTCCAGCATCATTTCACAACTGTCAGCGATTGTGTCGCGGGTAATCAGTGAATAGCGCATTCCGGCATGATTCATTGACAGGCCGTCGCAGACCGCGATGGCCGGAAACTCAAACGGAACACCGCCAGCCGCCCGGATACCATCTTTGACAGCCTGGGTCAGGGTCCGCAGATGCAGATGCCCCGGCACAATCTCATTGAATGAATTGACGACCGCGATAAACGGCCGGGTCATCTCGTCTTCTGTCAATCCCAGGGCATACAGCAGGGACCGGTGCGCGGCTCTTGCCGGTGTCTTTTTTATCGCGTCACTTTTCATTGGAATCACCTCTCATGTATCGGACATCGAAATTGATCCGCCTGGATCTGTTTCCATTTCATTCAGTCATGGCGAGACAGGCGCAGACTGCTTCTGTCATCGCCCGTGTTCCGACAATGGTCTGGCTGCTTTCAGCCTGCTTGTCCTGAATATCCGCCGTACGCAGCCCATCGGCCAGTACCCGGCTGACCGCCTGTTCCACGGCAGCGGCTTCCTCCGGTAAATCGAGTGAAAGACGAAGCAGCATGGCCGCCGAGAGAATGGAAGCCAGCGGATTGGCGCTGTCCTGTCCGGCGATATCGGGTGCCGAACCATGAATCGGTTCATACATGCCCGGCTGTCCGGGTCGTCCCAGAGACGCGGATGGCAGCATGCCGATCGACCCTGTCAGCATCGCGGCCTCGTCGGAAAGGATATCACCGAACATATTGGATGTGACGATCACATCAAACGAGGCAGGACGGCGAATCAGCTGCATTGAGGCGTTATCAACATACAGGTGGTCGAGCGCCACATCCGGATAGTCATCCGCCAGCCGCTGCATCGTCGAACGCCACAGGCGTGAGCTTTCCAGAATATTGGCCTTATCAACAGATGTGACATGGCCACGCCGCCGGCCGGCCAGATCAAACGCGATCCGGCCGATCCGCTCGATTTCCGTCACACTGTAGGCTTCCGTGTCAAAAGCTTCGAGCCCCAGCGGCCCGCTGCGTCGGCCACGCTCCCCGAAATAAATGCCGCCGGTCAGTTCACGGGCAAACATGATATCCATACCATCAGCCGCGATCGCCGGATGCAGTGGACAGGCAGAGGCCAGTGGATCAAACAGGATGGCCGGCCGTAGATTGGCATACAGTCCCAGCTGGCTGCGCAATCCGAGCAGTGCCTGTTCAGGCCGACGATCACCGGGTAGATGATCCCACTGCGGACCGCCGACGGCGCCGAGAAAAACGGCATCACTCTTGCGGCAGGCCGCCACCGTTGCTTCTGGCAGCGGTTCACCGGTCGCGTCAATCGCGATGCCGCCGGCCAAAAGCTCATCATATTGGAAGGTATGGCCGAAACGCTGGGCGATCTGATCAAGGACCCGGCGGACAGCATTGGTTACTTCAGGGCCGATTCCGTCTCCGGGAATCAAGGCGATCCTGTATTTTCTCATCTGATATCTCCTCTGTCTGATCCGGCCATTATTCAGCCGAAGCGCGTTTCGCCGCGATATAGCCGGTCAGGCCATCGGCAGCCATGATTTTCTTGATGAAATCCGGGAAGGCCTTGGCGCGGCATTCGGTCTTCCGCGTTTCATTACGGACAATCCCGCTGTCGAAATCAATCGTCAGACGGTCACCGCTTTGCGCGAACTCAGCCGCTTCCGGACATTCCAGGATCGGCAGGCCCATGTTGATCGCGTTGCGATAGAAGATCCGGGCAAAACTGGGGGCAATCACACAGCTGATGCCGCTGGCCTTGATCGCGATCGGAGCATGCTCGCGTGATGACCCGCAGCCGAAATTCGCTCCGGCGACGATGATATCCCCTGGCTCCACCTGATGGATAAAGTCGGGATCGATATCCTCCATGCAGTGCGCAGCCAGTTCTTCCGCGACCGCGGTATTGAGATAACGGGCCGGAATGATCACATCCGTATCAACATTCGTTCCATATTTGAAGACTTTTCCCTGCGCGATCATGATAAAACCTCCTCAAGCTCGGTCGGCGACGCGATCCGGCCAAGAACAGCCGACGCGCACGCGACCGCGACTCCCGCCAGATACACCTCGGATTTCGGGTGTCCCATACGGCCGACAAAATTGCGATTCGTGGTTGAAACACAACGTTCATTCGCTGCGAGTATCCCCATGTGCCCGCCGAGACATGGCCCACAGGTCGGAGCGCTGATAACGGCTCCGGCATCGGCAAAAATCTCCAGCAGTCCCTCTTTGAGGCTTTCAGTCCAGACACGCTGTGAACCGGGCAGGATAATCAGGCGCAGACCTTTGGCGACCTGACGGCCCTTGAGATAGCGGGCAGCCAGACGCATGTCCTCAAGACGGCCGTTGGTGCAGGAACCGATGACCACCTGGTCGATCACCACCGGATCAAAGGAGCCGACCGTTTTTGTGTTGTCGGGCAGATGAGGAAATGAAACCGTCAGCGGAACCTCCGCCAGATCAATCTCGATGGTCCTGACATAGGACGCGTCGTCATCAGCTGTCCACACGGTGTACTGCTGTTTATCGAACCGTTCCGGCGCGTACTGGCGCAGGTAGTCAAGTGTCCGGTCATCAACCGGGAATATCCCGTTTTTGCCGCCGGCTTCGATCGCCATGTTGCAGATCGTAAGACGCTCCGCCATGCTCAGGCTGGCCACACCCGGGCCGGTGAACTCAAGCGACTGGTAGAGGGCACCGTCAACGCCGATCATGCCGATCAGGAACAAAATCAGGTCTTTACCGCCGACATGTGGCGAAAGCTGTCCGCGCAGCTCGACGCGGATCGCTTCAGGAACCCGGAACCAGGTCTCGCCGGTCACCATCGCGCAGGCCAGGTCCGTGCTGCCGACACCGGTCGCGAACGCGCCGAGCGCGCCATAGGTGCAGGTATGGGAATCGGCGCCGATGATCGCGTCACCTGGTGCCACCAGCCCGTTTTCCGGCAGGATGACATGTTCAACCCCCATCGTCTTCTCGCCCTGTTCATAATAATGCGGCAGTTCCATGGTCCGTGCGAAACGACGCATTACGGCACAGTGCTCGGCCGAGCGGATATCCTTGTTCGGAGTAAAGTGGTCGGGCACGAGGACGACTTTCTCGCGGTCGAATACATCCGCGGCTCCAGTCTGATTGAATATATCAATCGCCGGCGGAGCCGTGACGTCATTGCCGAGTACCAGGTCCAGCTTCGCCTCGATCAGCTGGCCGCTTTCAACCTGGTCCAGCCCGGCGTGAGCCGCCAGTATCTTCTGTGTCATTGTCATTCCCATCGGGTTAATCCTCCCATCCTAATTGTCCACGCATCAGTTTGTATTCCAGTGAATCGACGAGCGCCTGCCAGGAAGCTTCGAGAATGTCGGTAGACACCCCGATGGTATTCCAGACATGTCGTCCGTCTGTCGACTCGATCAGGGTGCGCACCTGCGATGCTGTGGCTTCTTCATTGAGAACCCTGACTTTGAAGTCGGTCAGTCTGATATTGTTCAATTCCGGATAAAATACTTCCATGGCCTTCTTCAGGGCACGGTCCATCGCGTTGACCGGACCTTCGCCTTCTGCTGCGGTCACTTCATTGACACCATCAACCAGAATCTTGATATATGAATAGGCTGAATATTCACCGGTCTGCGGCTGTTCGCTGGTGATCCGCAGTTTTTCCAGGGTGAAAAACGGCTGATAGAGCCCGAGTTCCTTGCAGACCAGCAGTTCCTGCGATGCTTCAGCGCCTTCAAACTGATAGCCCTGGTGCTCCAGAGTCTTCAGTTTCTGCAGAACTCTGGCCACCTCGGGCGCGCCTCGCGCCATGTCCGGACGGATCCGGCGGATGATATCCAGGACAGCGGAGCGGCCGGAAATCTCAGAGAGCAGGAAACGGCGCCGGTTGCCAACCGTTTCCGGTTCGATATGCTCAAATGTCTGGCTGTTTTTCTTGACTCCATCCACATGCATACCGCCTTTGTGGGAAAAGGCAGACAGTCCGACATAGGGTTCACCGGACGGCAGGCTGATATTGGCGATTTCAGCGATTTTCCTGGCCAGCGGAGTCAACAGATACATCCGGTCATCAGGAATACAGGCAATCTGATACTTCAGCTGAAGATTGGGTATGATTGTCGACAGATTGGCATTGCCGCACCGCTCCCCGA
>RZZF01000370.1 GCA_009929975.1 Clostridia bacterium | reverse complement strand
TGATAAGGCTGTTCTCCCGGAACCGCCTGCAGCCGGCCGGGAACGGTGATATCCGCCAAGCCGCTGGCCATCGCGTCCAGTCCGATTCCGAGCATGCCGGTACAGGCGATGGCGGTCAGCGCGTTGTACACATTGAACAGCCCCGGCATGCCGACAAAAACGGAACGGCTGCCCCAGGGCGTCAGAACGTCAAAGCGTGTTCCGACGCGGCCGTCCTCTGTCATCCTCACCATGTTGACCGCCCGGACATCCGTATCAGGCTGCAGGCCATAGGTCAGGCAGATCGGGGGAGCCGCGGCTCTGACCTGCTCATAGCAATCGATATCGCGATTGATCACCGCAGCCTGGCTCTGCTTGAACAGCATCAGTTTGGCTGCCAGATAATCTTCCATTGATGCATGTTCCTGCGGACCGATGTGGTCATGGTACAGGTTGGTGAACGCACCGATCCGGTAATCACAGCCATGGACACGACCCAGCATCAGGCCTTGAGATGAGACTTCCATGACACAGCTGTCAAGACCGGTCCGAACCATTTCATCGAGCAGAGTCTGGAGATCATAGGATTCGGGTGTGGTTCTGGCTGCCAGCCGGACTGAATTTCCGACGATGCTGGCGACCGTGCCGATCAGGCCCGTCTGTTTCCCTGCCGCCTGAAGAATGGCTCTGGTCATATAAGCCGCGGTTGTTTTACCCTTGGTGCCGGTAATTCCGATCAGATCCAGCTGGCCGGATGGATGATGGTAAAAACGGTCGGCGACATGGGCCAGACCGAACCGAGTGTCGGTAACCTGCACCCATGTTCCCGAGAGATGTGGATCCGGCCGGGCGACCATGATCGCGGAGACCTGCTGCTCAATTGCCTGCCGGATATAGGCATGTCCGTCAGTGACATAGCCTTGAATGCAGACAAACAGCGATCCCCGTCTTGCCTTGCGGGAATCATACACGATCGAATCGATTTCAGTGTCCGGGTTTCCTTCGACACGGATCAGTTCGAGCCCTTCCAGTAAATCTGCCAGGCGCATGACTCACGACCTTTCTCATCTGAACTAAACACTTATTCTAATGCTATTCCTGAGAATCGGCAACCGTCTCTTCACCGGCCGTACCATCCTCATCCGCGTCAGCAGGATGCTCATCCACCGCAGCAAAGCGAATGGTCACGACACCGCCGTAACGCAGGCCTTCCGGCTGCCGATCCGGTTCTTCCCCGTCAGGATCTTCGCTTGAATCCGGACGATCTTCGCCCTCAGCGCCAGTCTCTGCCGCTTCCGATGATGGTGTTGTCACATCGGTCGGTTCACTTTCATCCGGTGTTCCAGGCAAAGTCGGTGTCTGGCCAGGATGAAATGACGGCAGAGGATTCTGATCAACCGCCAAACCGAGACTGTCCCCGTCGATCCGGATATTCAATCCGGCATCCGCGGCAGCGCGGATACATTCATGGACATTCTTGCCGGTGAAATCCGGAACAGTGACCAGTATGTCTTCGGCCGGTTCTTCCGGATACAGATAGATCAGGCTCTTCGCGTGAAGTTCGGTTCCGGCAGCCGGCCACTGATAGCGAACGATGGTACCGTCACCCATACCGGATTCCCCGGCCTGGGCTCGAAATCCCTGTTCCATCAGTTCAAAGCCGGCCTGGGCATAGGTCAGTC
>RZZF01000369.1 GCA_009929975.1 Clostridia bacterium | reverse complement strand
TAAAGCTGGTCATGACGCGGCCGGTCCGCCGCGGCGGGACGAACCGCGAGGTATTCATCGAGATCGGTCTGATGCAGCGGGCTGTCCTGGTGATAGAAAATCACATCGGATGGCGGTGCGTCATCATGCGCATCCGGCACCGGCAGATCATTCAGGCCATCGGCGGACTCACCGTTGTCGGCCAGGGTCAGGCCTATGTCCGCCGTCTGTGCCGCGGCTTCCGCTTCCGTCTGGTCCGCATCTGCCGGAGCGTCCGGTCGATCATCGGCCACAGTCAGACGGGCGTTATTTTCCGCTTTCAGCGTCTCGCTCAGTGTTTCGAGTTCGCGGCAGGCATTGCGCGCGTCGAGCAGGTCTTTCTTCAGTTCCCAGTTTTGCTCACGCAGCCGCTGCAGTTCCTGACGCAGGTCTCCGCTGACCTCGTCAATTTCCTTGAGCCGGGTCTCATAGCGATTGCTCCGCTCAGCCAGGCGATTGAGATCGTCCACGGCATTGACCAGGGCGAGCACGGTTGACATGCTCTGGCTCAGCTGCGGATTATTCTGCATCACACGGCGGATCATCTCGTCCGCTCGGGCGGCGATCCGACGCGTATACTGTTCATCTTCTCCGGTGATCAGAGAATAGGACAGACTGCCGATATGGACCTGGATGCGTCTGATTTCGTCCGCCATGTTCATTCACCCTCCCTCAAGTCATCGCCTTCAGTATAAAGCAGTTGCCAGGCAGGGGCAACAGAAACCCATGCGGCACGGCTTCGCTCCGGCTGATCGGGCTGATCTGCCAGAGGATGGATATTAAGGGGGTCAGCCTGGGCTGACAGATACTTCCAGCTGCTGCCACAGGGCCAGATACTGCGCCGGTTCAACCTGTTCCGGACGGATTGTCGATGGCAGGCCGATCCGGCCCAGAGCGGCTTCAGCCAGACGGCGCTGATCAACGGACCAGCCGGCGTCGGCCAGCGAATTGAGCAGCGTCTTGCGGCGGCGGGCGAAGCAGGCATGGAGAAAATCTGCCCAGGGCCGGCCGCCGGGCAGCGGACTGTGAGCGGCGCGGCTGAGCAGGAGCAGGACGGAATCGACATGCGGCCGCGGATAAAATGAGGCGGCCGGTACGGTCGCCAGACGGCGGACGGTGCCATACAGCGCGACCTGTACCGCCAGCGGGCCATAGAGTTTGCTGCCGCTGGCCGCGCTCAGACGCGGCGCGGCCTCTTTTTGCAGCATCAGGGTCAGTGACGCCAGATCCGGCCGTTCACTGAGCACCTTTTCCAAAACACTGGTTGTGATATAGTACGGCAGATTGGCCGCGAGCCGCCGCGGCCCCGGCCAGTCGGCGAGCAGCGCAGCGAAGTCGATCTTCAGGGCATCAGCCTGGATGACCTCAACCTGATCATAAGAAGCCAGCTCCTGGCGCAAAACCGGCAGCAGATGCTGATCGATCTCCACCGCCAGCACCCGGCCGGCACGCCGGGCCAGCTGCTTCGTCAGGCTGCCCAGACCCGGACCGATCTCGATCACGGCGTCCTGCGGCCCGATTTCGGCCGATGTACAGGCAAGCTCAATGATCCGCGGGTCGATCAGAAAATTCTGGCCGAGTGAGCGGACCGGCTTGAGATCAAACTGTTCCAGTAAATGGATGGTCTCCTGACGATTCATATACTCC
>RZZF01000368.1 GCA_009929975.1 Clostridia bacterium | reverse complement strand
GTTGAAGTTATCGCATGACCGTGAACAGGCTGATGTCATTCAAACGGCCGATCTCAACCTGCGACGTCTGACACTGCAAATCACATCGTCTGCCGACGCCGCAACATTGCGGCGTCTTCTTGCGACTTTCGCGGAAGACACCTACCGGATGAAAGGCTTTGTCCGTCTGAGCGACGGTGATTATCTGGTCGATTGTGTCGGCGCGTTTGTCCAGGTGCTGCCCCAGCCGGTTCCCACAGATTGTGACAATCGGATCGCGCTGCTATACGGATATGGGCTTCCCGCCCGGAAAAGCGTGAAAGCCGCCATTCACTGGATGCCGGATGTTCTGGAGATCATACCGGAAACGCTTGCCTAACCGGCCGGCCAGGCATATCGGATCAGAGCGTCTTCAACCAGCTCCGTACCAAGCCCCGGTTTATCTGAGACCATCAGATAACCGTTCCGGATGTCCGCAGGCTCCGTGATGATATCATCCCGCCACGGAACATCTTCAACATCAGTCTCCAGAATAAAGAAATTCGCTGTTGCGGCACACAGACTGGCCGCGACAAATGTTGTCAGCGGGCTGTGACAGTTATGCGGTGAGACCGGGACATCATAGGCCGCCGCCAGATCGGCGATTTTTTTGCCCATCGTCAGGCCATTCCAGGCCAGGTCGATCATCAGGACATCCTGGGCATAGCGTTCCAGATAAGGCCGGTAGCCATGGACGCCGTAGATGCTTTCACCATGGACGATCGGAGTCCGGGTACTCTGCCGGACAACCTGCAGCGCGCCGGGATCAAAACTTTCGGCTTCAAGCCACATCATGTCATAAGGCTCCAGACTGCGGGCCAGCCGGATCGCGCCACCCAGGCGATAGGTAAAACCGGTGTCAAGAGCGATTTCCATCTCCGGTCCACAGATATCGCGAAAGGTGGCAATCACACTTTCAATCGTTTTAAGCTCCTGGCGGGAAATCATGCCGCTGGTAATTTTCGCCTTTTCGGGCGATCCGGCCGGCATGCCGCCGGCGATTCCAGACAAGGTCATGATATTGGTTTTCAGAGCGGTGTAGCCGGACTGCCGGACTTCGGCCGCGAACCCACGCAGATCATCCAGGCTGCGGATCGCCGGCCGCCCTTCAGAAAGACCACGATCGGCCAACAGATTGCGGCCGGTCCCGCAGTGCGTCCAATAAAGGCGCAGGCGGTCCCTGATCTTTCCCCCCAGCAGCTGCCAGACCGGAACCCCAAGGACCTTGCCCTTGATGTCATAGAGCGCGGTATCTATTCCGGCGATTGCCTTCCAGGCGATCCCGCCGACACTGCGGTTGCACTTATTGACGTTCTGCCAGAAGATCGCTTCGATATTGAACGGGTCGAGCCCGATCAGAAATGGTTTGAGAAAGTCGATCACTTTGCAGGTCGCGAACGAGGCCTCCCAGTCACTGGCATCACCCCAGCCGACCACTCCTTCATCCGTTTCGATTTTGACAAAGGTCCATGGCCGGAAACCACCATTAACAACAAATGTTTTGATCTCACTGATTTTCATCGCGAAACGCTCCTCGATCTGCCATGATAGCAGGACAGCGGGAAAGCCTTGCCTCCCCGCTGTCCCATCACGGTTGCCTGACTGGTTAAAGGGGAACGTCCGGCATCAGCCGGACCGTCACCCGGTCAC
>RZZF01000071.1 GCA_009929975.1 Clostridia bacterium | reverse complement strand
GCCCGCGGCCGCTCCCGCGGCAGTGCCCGCGGCCGCTCCCGCGGCAGCTCCGGCTCCCGCTCCGGCCCCGAAAGCGGCAGCCCCGGCAGCAGCGCCTGCCGGCAGTGAGACCGTCAAAGCTCCGATGCCCGGAACAATCCTCAATGTCAATGTCGCCGTCGGTGACAGTGTCAAGAAAGGTCAGATTCTCTGTGTGCTCGAAGCCATGAAAATGGAAAACGAGATTGTCGCACCGCGTGACGGCCAGGTCGCGGCGATTCAGACCAGCAAAGGCGCCTCCGTCAATGCCGGAGACCCGCTGGTCAGCCTGGGCTGATATCCGCTGACCAGACCGATCCGATAAAGGAGGACCATTCATGGCCAAAGTAAAAATTACAGAAACCATCCTGCGTGATGCCCACCAGTCTCTGGCGGCAACGCGGATGACCATCGACGATATGCTTCCGGCGCTCGAAGATCTGGATCATGTCGGCTATAACGCGCTTGAGTGCTGGGGCGGCGCGACGTTCGACTCCGCGATGCGGTTCCTCAATGAAGATCCGTGGGAACGGCTTCGCAAGATCCGCAGTGCTGTCAAGAACACCAAACTGCAGATGCTCCTGCGCGGCCAGAACCTTTTGGGCTACAAGCATTACGCTGACGATGTCGTTGAATATTTCGTCCAGCGTTCAGTTGCCAACGGCATCGATATCATCCGCATTTTCGATGCGCTGAACGATTTCCGTAATATTGAGAAATCACTCCTCGCCTGTAAAAAAGAAGGCGGGCATGCGCAGGGCTGTATCGCCTTTACCACCAGTCCGTTCCATTCGATTGAGAAATTCGTTGAAGATTCCAAACGTCTGGAAGATATGGGTGCCGATTCTGTCTGTATCAAGGATATGGCCGGTCTGCTTTTGCCATTTGATGCCTACCGTCTGGTCAAAGCGATGAAGGAAGCCCTGTCCATTCCGGTTGAACTGCATACGCACTACACGAGCGGTGTCGGTTCAATGACTTATATCAAAGCGATTGAAGCCGGTTGTGACATCGTTGACACCGCGCTCAGCCCGCTGGCGATGGGAACCTCCCAGCCGCCGACAGAGCCGCTGGTCGCGACGCTGGAAGGGACTGAGTACGACACAGGCATCGATCTGCTCAAGCTGGCGGCCGCGGCGGACCATTTCAAGGGTCTGCGCGAGAAGTGGATCGCCAGCGGCCTGATCAGCCCGAAAATGCTCGGTGTTGACGTCAACGCGCTGATCTACCAGGTGCCGGGCGGCATGCTGTCCAACCTGGTCTCCCAGCTCAGCCAGGCGAACAAGCTCGATCAGCTGGAGGAAGTGCTGCGCGAGGTCCCGCGGGTCCGTGAAGATTTCGGTTATCCGCCGCTGGTCACTCCGTCATCACAGATCGTCGGAACACAGGCCGTCATGAACATCATCGCCGGTGAACGGTATAAAATGGTTCCCAACGAGTCGAAAGCGGTGCTGCGCGGCCAGTATGGCCAGACACCGGCTCCGATCAACGAGGAACTGCGCGCCAAAATTCTCGGAGATGAGCAGCCGATTACCCATCGTCCGGCTGACGATATTGAACCTGAGCTCGAGAAGATCCGCGCCCAGGCGGCCGAGTATATCGAACAGGAAGAGGATGTTCTGACCTACGGCATGTTCCCGCAGGTCGCCGAGAAATTCTTCAAATGGCGCCGCGCACAGCGTCATCTGGTCGATGATCAGGTTGGCAGCGCTGAAGAAGGATATCAGCCGGTCTAAGCGGACCGATGACTGGAATCCACTGAGATGAAACATGAAATGCCCGGTTTCCCGAACCCTCAGGCAGAGATGATCTGTCAACTGGCGGGAATCGGGCATTCTCTTTTCCGGTGTGGTATGATCCAGATAAAGAAGCGAACGAAGCTGATGGATAGAGAGGTACATTGAGTCATGTCACAGGAGCGTCCTGGCCTGATCCGCCAGATTACAGATGAACTGCCGAAAATGAGCAAAGGGCAGAAAGCCATCGCCGGTTATATTCTGGCCAACTATGAACAAGCGGCCTATATGACAGCCGCGCGCATCGGTGAAGAAGCGAAGGTCAGCGAATCAACGGTGGTCCGTTTCGCCATGGAGCTTGGCTTCGAGGGATACCCTCATTTTCAGCGTGTTCTGCAGGAAGAACTCAAGGTCAGGCTGACATCGGTCCAGCGCATCAAGGCATCCATGCGGCTCAACGCGCGTGATGATATTCTCGGAGCGGTCCTGCATGCTGATATCGATAAACTGCGGCGAACGCATGAATCACTGAAACGGGCCGATTTCAACCAGGCGGTTGACCTGATTCTCAACGCGGACCGGATTTATATTCTCGGTGTGCGCAGTGCTGCGCCGCTGGCCTCATTTCTGTCATTTTATTTTAATCTCATTTTCGATAATGTCCGGCTTGTCAACACCACCAGTGTCAGCGAAATGTTTGAGCAGATTCTGCCGGTGCGCGGCGGGGACGTGGTCATCGGGATCAGCTTTCCCCGTTATTCACAGCGGACGATCAAGGCGATGCGCTATTCCCACGACATGGGGGCTTCCGTCGTCGCGATCACCGACAAGGCCGGCACACCGATATCAAATGCCGCTGATGTCAGTCTGCTGGCTCCGAGTGACATGGCGTCATTCGTCGACTCGCTGGTCGCGCCGCTCAGTGTGATCAACGCGCTGATCGCCGCCATCGGCTATCGCCGGGAAGACGCGGTGACCCGTTCGCTGGAGAAACTGGAACGGATCTGGGACGAATACAATGTCTATGATAAAGGAGAGCAGACCGATGGCTGAACCGGAACTGGGAGGCAGCAAACGGGCTGCCAGCGCGGCAATCCGCATGGCACTGACCGTTGGGCACCAGGAGGAGAGGGAGCTGATCGAGTCACTTGCTCTCGATGGAATCCGGGCGGCCGCCGTCGATTTCGGCGGTGAATACATCGCGTCGGTATCCCGCATGATCGAACGGGCTGTCATCGCGGCGAAACGCGAACAGGTGATCATGTCGACCCATGCCGAGGAAGGCGCCGTGGCCGGAGCGGCTCATGAAGCCGTCTCGCAGCTGATGCAGAAAGCCGTCGGACTCAATGTCGGCGGCAAACTCAGTATCGCGCGGTTCGAAGACCATATCGGTGTCTGCGCGTATTTCGGAATCGGTCTTCTGCATCTCAATGAGATCGCGATCGGACTCGGGCACCGTGTCATCTGAGCAGGCGGGCTGAGTTCCCGGATTCATTTATCCATCAACAGGAGATAACCGATGAAGCATCTGACCATAGCGATTGACGGTCCGGCCGGAGCCGGTAAAAGTACCATTGCCCGCCGGCTGGCCCGCCGGCTGAATATTCTCTACATGGACACCGGCGCGATGTACCGGGCTGTTGGTCTGGCCGCGCTGCGCCGCGGGATCCGGCCGGGATACGGACCGGACGTGGAAAGGCTCCTCACGGAAATCGAGATCGATATTTGTTTCAGTGAGGGAGAACAGCATGTGCTGATCGACGGCGAAGATGTGACAACGCTGATCCGTACCCCGGATGTGTCCATGGCCGCGTCGGATATCAGCGCGCTGCCGGTGGTACGGCATCGTCTGGTGGAGCTGCAGCGTCAGATCGCCGCCCGCCAGCCACTGGTGATTGACGGACGTGATATCGGTACGTATGTGCTGCCCGATGCCCCTTATAAGTTTTTTCTGACCGCGTCAGTCCAGGAACGGGCCCGGCGACGCCTGGCGGATCTGCGCAGCCAGGGCGACCGGTCAACCACTCAGGATCAGGTGATGCAGGATATGGAAATCCGCGACCGGCAGGATTCACAGCGTGAGATGGCACCGCTGTGCCAGGCGGATGACGCGCTGCTGGTAGATTCAACCGGCCTGTCGATCGACGAGGTAATTGACCTGATACTGGCGAACATCAACAACAACCGGCCGGTGGCCGGCTGATATGCCGCCGCTGACGACTGAGCGGTTGACCTTCGGCCGGCGTTTTGTCCGCCGTGGGCTGCTGATCCTGGTCCGGCTGCTGTACCGGGTTGAATACCTGGGGCTGGACCATGTTCCGGCTCAGGGACCTTTGATTCTGGTGGCCAACCACACCCATCTGGTCGATGTTCTGGCGATTCATTGCCGGGTTCGCCCCTGGATTTCCTGGGTCGGCAAACAGGAGCTGTTTCGTATTCCGCTGCTCGGACGCGTTCTGCGCTGGCTCGGCGGCATTCCCGTGAACCGGGATAAACCGGATCTGGCGACAGCCCGCGGCATCATGCAGGCTCTGGCACAAAACGGAATTGTCGGCATGTTTCCGCAGGGAACCCGGGTACCGGACGCGATGATCCCCTATGTCCGGCCCCGCAGCGGTGCGGCGCATTTCGCGAAACGGCTCAAAGTTCCACTGCTGCCGGTAGCGGTCAGCGGCCGGTTCCGTCTGCTGGGCAGGATCCGGATCATCTATGGCGAACCGTTTCACCTGCAGGAACTGCCGGAATACGCAGAACACGCCATGTCGATCAATGATCTGGCGGAAGCGGTGATGCGCAGGATCTACGCGCTGGACGGGAAGGAATACACCCTGCTGGAAGCGGCGGACGATGACGAAAGCGGAAACTGACGGATAAAGATGAGGAAAGACAGATGAAAATCATTAAGGCAGCGACCTCTGGATTCTGCTTTGGCGTCAGCCAGGCAGTCCGGTCGGCCGATACGATGATCGGGCAAAAGGATGATCATCCCGGGCCACTGTATATGTATGGCCGGCTGATCCACAATGATCTGGTAATTGACGATCTGGTCAGCCGCGGCATGCGGCTGGCCAGGACCATTGACGAGATCGAGCCGGGCAGCCAGGTCCTGATCCGCGCCCATGGCGTCACCCCGCAGGAAATTGAGCAGCTCAGGCAGAAACACTGTGTCATCATTGACCGGACCTGTCCATTTGTCGGCAAGATTCACCGGATTGTCCGTGAAGCATGGCAGAATGGCGACCGGGTGATCATCGCCGGCTCGCCGCGGCATCCCGAAGTGATCGGAATCAACGGCGAATGTGAAGGCCGGGCGGTGATTGTCAACAGTGCCGCCGAGGCCGAACAATATCCATTTATTGATCAAAAACACATTCTTGTCTCGCAAACAACGTTTTCGACCAGCGAATATCAGCAAATCAAGCGTATTCTGCAGAAAAAAATTGCAAAGATTGAGATTTTTGATACAATATGTATTACGACTGAAAACAGGCAGAAGGAAGCCGCGGCGATAGCTGGCAAGGTTGACGTGATGTTTGTGCTGGGAAGCACCAGCAGCTCAAATACACAGAAACTTCTGGAAATCTGTCAAAGTCGATGTGGTGAGACGCATTTAATCGAATATCCGGAACAGGTCAACTCCATTCTCGCTGATCGCGAACTCGAATCACTGACTATCGGGATAATCGCCGGTGCATCAACACCAGAACGCATTATACGGGAGGTTATCCACACAATGACTGACAAAGAGGTTGTGCAGAACCAGCAGGAAGAAAAACAGAATCTTGAACTCGAACAGGTTCAGGAACAAGTCCAGGAACAGGCCGTTGAAACAGCCGCTGATCAGGTTGAACCTGCAGCTGAAGTTCAGTCGGAAGCCGCCGCGTCTGAGACCGCTGAAGCGGTGGTCGCGGAAGAGGCTGCTGAAGAAGTGGTCGAGAAAAAGGCCGCCGAAGCCGCTGAATCAGTTGAAGCCGCTGAATCGGACGCCGGGGACGAAGTGGATGCCTCTGCTGCAGAAGCTGAAGGCACGGTGGATGCCTCTGTACCTGATAAAGAAGACGAATCGGCCCAGGAATCCGGTGATATCAGCTTTACTGATTTCATCGACAATATTCCGCAGCTGAAACGCGGCGCGACGGTCAAAGGTGTCGTGGTCCGTTATGATAATGACCACGTTTATGTCGATGTCCGTGATAAATCAGAAGGCCGTATTCCGCGTCATGAATTTGACGGCGATCCGGACTTTGACCTCGATGAGGCGATCCGTGAGCATCGCGAGATTGATGTCTATGTGCGCAATATCCGCAATTCAGACTTCGGCAAGGAAATCATCCTGTCCAAGGCCCGGGTTGATTTCGGCAAATACAAGGGCCTGATCGAGGAAGCCTACAATGACCGCACCCCGATCATCGTCAAGGTGGTCAATGTGGTCAAGGACGGTGTCATTGCCAGCTACGGCGGCGTTGATATCTATATCCATCGGACACAGCTTGAAATGGGCATCGTTGATGACCTTGAGCCATATCGCGGCCAGACGCTGGAAATCCTGGTCACCCAGTATGATCCGGATAAGAAGCGGCTCCGTGTTTCAGGCTCACGCCGTGCGCTGCTGGCCAATGAGCGTAAGAAAAAGGCCGAAGAACTGTGGCAGACGATTGCCGTCGGCAATGAGTATGAAGGTGTCGTGCGCAGTCTGACAGACTTCGGTGCCTTCGTCGATATCGGCGGTGTCGATGGCCTGGTCCATGTGTCCGAACTGTCATGGAAGCGCATCCGCCACCCCTCTGATGTCGTCAGCGTCGGTGACAAGGTGAATGTCCATGTCAAGGATTTTGATGCCGAGCGCAAGCGTATTTCACTCGGTTACAAGAAACTCGAGGATGATCCGTATCATGATGTTGAAAGCCGCTTCCCGGTCGGATCGATCGTACGCGGTATCGTGGTCCGCATGTTCCCGTTCGGTGCCTTTGTCGAGATCGCTCCCGGGGTTGACGCCCTGTGCCATATCTCCCAGATCGCCAGTGTCCGGCTGAATAAGCCGAACGATGTCCTGACGGAAGGCATGGAAGTTGATGCCCGCGTGCTTGAGGTCAGTAATGAATCCCGCCGCATCAGCATCAGCATCAAGGAAGTTGAGCCGATCAATCCTGAAGGGTATGAAGAGACTCTGCAGGATGAGATGTCCGGTTTCAGCAACCAGACCGAACTCGATAGATTCTGATCAAATCAGACAACATAAAAAAGCCGCCCGCGGGCGGCTTTTTTTGTTGTCCAGATCCGGCGGAGACGGAACGGATCAGTCCGCCAGCCGGCGCAGCGCTTCGCGGTAGATCGCGGCGGAAGCCAGCCAGCGATGGATGCTGATCTGTTCATCCACTTGATGCGCCGTCATGGTTTCACCCGGGAAAGCCGGGCCGAACGCGACGATATTTGGCATTGAACGGGCATAGGTTCCGCCGCCGATCGCGATCGGCGGCTGTACGGATCCTGTCAGATCGGCATAAGTCTCAGACAGGGAGCGGACAAGGAAAGAGTCCTGCTGCACATGCAGCGGATTCATGTGATCGAGGACATCCACTGTCACATGATATGAGCGGCAGGCCTGCCGGATCTGATCGATCAGCGCTTCGCCGCTCTGCGTCACCGGATAGCGGATATCAATCGTCAGCGAAGAGGCTGTGCTGCCGAGTTCAAGAACACCGGCATTGAGCGTCAGCGGACCGGAAAGATCCTCGCCGGCAATGCCCAGGCTGCGGCCGTCCGTCTGCCCGCTGAACATGGCCTGGTAAAAATCAACAAACGGATGTGATTCACCCGCCTGGTCCAGCTCGAATTTCGCGTCGGCCATGGCCAGATCGATCGCATTCCTGCCGTCCCACGGGGTGCTGGCATGGGCCGGGACTCCCTCATAGACGCGCTCGACAACGTCGTCAGACGATGGCGTACGGCGAAACGCCAGTCGACAGCGGGCGGGGACCATGTTCGGACGTTCACCGGCCGATCCGCTGACAAGAGAAGACCGGGACGACGCATCGGCCGTCTGTGTCAGACGCAGCCACAGGACACCTTTTTCCGCGTAGATGACAGGGAAGTCAGCATCCGCGGTGAACCCGGCGTCCGGCTGCTCGGCGACCTTCACGTAATGGCGCATGCAGGACATGCCGCTTTCTTCATCAAGGCCGACAATCAGGCGGATTCTGCACGGCGGCTGCCAGCCAGAATCCATCAGGGCTTTCATCGCGTAGAGGACCGCGGTGGCCGGTCCCTTGTCGTCGGAGGTGCCGCGGGCGATGATCCGGTCGTCACGGACGATCGGGGTGAATGGATCATGGGTCCAGCCATCACCGGCGGGAACGACATCGAGATGGCAGATCGCGGCGATCAGCCGGCTGCCTTCGCCCCATTCAACATAACCGGCCCGTCCATCCAC
>RZZF01000367.1 GCA_009929975.1 Clostridia bacterium | reverse complement strand
GATGACGATCACCGGAAATCTGCTGCTGAATCTCTATTCAATCGTGATTCTCTTTGTGATCGGCGTTCATCAGTCGCGTATCCGTCATATGACAGATCCAGGCGACCGGCTATACTACGCGATCATCCGTATCAATATGGTGATGCTTGTCGCTGACATTCTTGGACGCCTGGACGGCACCGCCCATCCGCTGTATCCGGTCCTGAACTCTACCGGCAACTTTTTGACCTATCTTCTCAACCCCGTGATGCCGATCATCTGGTTTTTATATGTTCATTATCAGATCAAACCAAGTTCACTGCATCTGAAGCGGCTGGCCCGCCCGTTTCTGCTTTTCCAGGCGGTTTTCATGCTGGTTGTCATCGCGAACCTGCTGACCGGCTGGTTTTATTCGATTGACAGCAGCAATATCTATCGGCGCGGTCCATTATTTATCATCCCTGTGCTGATTCCTCTGTTGATTCTCCTGATTGCCTCCGGGGTCATCGTGGTCAACCGAAAATCGCTGCAGCCAGGCCTGGCCGGACCGATGCTCCTGTTTATCCTGCCGCCGGTTGCCGGCATTATTTTGCAGGCTATTTTCTACGGCTACTCTTTGATCCTGATCGGGTCAACGCTCTCCATTTTGATTGTATTTCTTCATGTACAGAAAAAAGCGATTCATACAGATTACCTGACCGGTGTCAACAACCGGCTGCGGCTGCAGTTCAGTCTGCAGGACCGGATCTCGGACAGCGATGAGGACCAGAGTTTTTCCGCGATTTTGCTGGACGTGGATAATTTCAAACAGATCAACGACCGGTTCGGACATCCTGTCGGCGACATGGCCTTGCGCGACGCAGCCGATCTGCTGCGGCAATGTGTGAGACCGCGTGATTTTGTTGCCCGCTATGGCGGAGATGAGTTTTTTCTAATTCTGGATGTCAGAGATGCTGCCGGACTGGAACGGATTGTTGAACGGATCCGACAGAAACTGACTGATTTCAACCGCAGCGGGGATCGGGTCTATGACCTTGGTTTCAGCATGGGGTACGCGGTTTATGATCCTGCCTCCGGTATGGATGTCAAGACATATCAGCAGATGCTCGATCAGAGAATGTATGAGGACAAGGAATCGCGGCGCGCCGCTGCCAGACCGATGGAAACGAAGACAAAAAAGGAGCCCTTAATTTCATGCCTGTGAAACTTCACGCCTCACTCAGCCAGTCACGCTGGTATACCCATATCCGCGACACGCTGCTCCTGTTGATCGGTGGGCTGATCACCGCCTTTGCGGTCAATGTTTTTTATGTGCCGATCCGCCTGACCATGGGTGGTGTTTCCGGTATTGTCTCGATTATCTACCAGCTGACCGGGCGCGGTGACCTGCTGCCGTTCGGTGTCCTGTTCATTCTCATCAATATCCCGCTGCTGATCCTCGGTTATTTTGTGATCAGCCTTGATTTTGTCTGGCGCAGTGTCGTCGGTACGCTGGTCTATTCTGTGATCATTGACTTGACCGAACCATGGATGGCCGGCTGGTACAGCCGTTACATGATGGTTCCGCTGGAGACCGGCGGGCCTGATCCGCTCTTGTACAGCCTGTTCGGCGGCATTCTCTATGGTGTCGGCCTCGGTATGATTTTCCGTGGCGGATTTACCACCGGGGGAACCGATATCCTGGCGATTTTGTTTCGGAAGAA
>RZZF01000070.1 GCA_009929975.1 Clostridia bacterium | reverse complement strand
ATCCACCGTATTTGCAAACGGTCAAACATGATCGGATCGGAAAACTGTTCACGGAAAAACAGAGTCTGATGAAAGCGGGCAAATTCTTTCGTATTTTTCTCCATCCAGAGCGGGAGCGGGATATTAAGTTCATGGCACGCGTCAACCAGACAGCGCTCCAGCTGGCGGCTGAAACGCTCATCTGACTGGCCGCGGTCAATCGTAACAGACGCCAGCATCAAATTCGCCCGATAAAGATTTGCCTGCAGTTTCAAAAATACCTCCATGTCCGCTTAACAGATTATTCACGGATCGACCACGTTATTGCTACATTTGGGTGCTATGATGAATATGCTTCTAAGGAAGCACTCCTAAATCATAACCCCCTCCTTATAATACCGGCGGCCCCCCGCCGGTATTCCTTTGTCCGTTTTTTAGATTGTAACACAGATCCCGCCATACCGCTGCCAGTACGAATCAAGCGCGCTCCGCCATGCCGGCTGCTCCTGCGGCTGATAGGTCTTCAGTTCACAGGAGGCGGCGGCGACCGCGCGCGCAGCCTTCAAGTCCTTCAGATGTCCGCCAGCCATCAGCTGTACGGCCATATTCCCCAGGGCGGTCGCTTCAGCCGGGCCGGCGATTACTGCACAGGCCGTTGCGTTTGCGGTGAATTGAGACAACAGGCCGTCCCTGGTTCCCCCGCCGACAATATGCAGCTGCCGGTATGATTTGCCGCTGATCTGTTCAATCTGTTCCAGGGTGATACGATATTTGAGCGCCAGGCTCTCATAAATACAGCGTGCGACCTCACCACGACTGCGCGGAACCGGCTGTCCACTGTCGCGGCACAAAGTCCTGATCCGCTCAGGTATGTCACCCGGTGCCGCCAGAGAAGCGTCATCAGGGTCGATCAGTGAACGAAACGGCGGACTGGCCAGTGCTTCTCGCTCAATATCAGCATAACTGACTTCCGCGCCATCCCGTATCCACTGCCGTCTTGATTCCTGGATCAGCCAGAGGCCCATGATATTTTTCAGCAGCCGTGTTGTTCTGGCAAAACCGCCTTCATTCGTAAAGTTATACTGTCTGGTTTGATCATTGATCACAGGAGCCTCTGTCTCAATACCCATGAGCGACCAGGTTCCACTGCTGATGTAGATAAAATCCGAGGTTGTCGCCGGAATGGAGACAACCGCAGCGGCAGTGTCATGTGAAGCGCCGGTCATGACCGTGATGGCATCGATGCCCAATTCGGCGCAGATGGCTGGTGACAAAGTTCCGGCCGCGGCGCCGGGATGGCGGATCGGGGCAAAAAGCCGGGCCCGCAGCCCCAGACGATCGATCAGGTTCCAGTCCCAGTCACGCTGGTTCGCGTCAAGCAGCTGTGTGGTCGAGGCCATTGTATACTCCGACTGGCGAATCCCGGTCAGCAGATAGAGCAGCAGATCCGGCATCAGCAGCAGCTGGTCAGCCCGTTCAAGCAGATCCGGACGATCGCGGCGAAGCGCGGCCAGCTGGAAAATCGTGTTGATGTTCATCAGCTGGATGCCGGTGTGACGGTAAAGTTCATCATCACTGATGACAGCAAATACATCCGGCATGACGGTTTCTGTCCGGCGGTCCCGGTAATGAACCGGCTGGTCGAGCAGATAGCCGTGTTCGTCAATCAAGCCGAAATCAACACCCCAGGTATCAATGGCCATGCTGCTGATCGGCGCATGCGGTTTGGCTAGAAGGAGCCCCTGTTTGATTTCATGAACCAGCCGCGGCAGATCCCAGTACAAAGTCTCACCGAGCATGACGGGATCATTGCTGAACCGATGCAGTTCTTCCAGTCTGATGGTCTGTCCGTCAAAACGACCGAGCATCGCTCGTCCGCTTGACGCTCCGAGATCAAACGCCAGCAGGCGGATTTCCTGATCCATCATGTCCCTCCCTACTTCTCTTTTGTCAGGGTCTTGCGATAGGCTTCGCTTTCCCAGCCGCGGATGAACGCCTGTCCCGCTTCATCCATGGTCTGAACCGTATAGCCGGCCTGACTGATCTGTTGTTGAATGAAAAGAACCGCTGTCAGGGTCTGTTCGATCGTCTCCGCTTCAATTTGGCCGCAGCGATAGCAGATTGATCCATCAGCGGTCAGGATCGTCGCGGCCGCTGACAGGGGAATATCGGCCGCGATAGCGTTCTCAATTGCCGCGTCCATCACACCGAGCTGCCCGGCCAGATAGACCAGCTGATCAGGATACAGCGCCTGTTCGGTCAGTTGTGGCAATTTCCAGTTTCCTGACGCCAGACGATCCCGCAGCCACACAGTGTCTGAATAGAAACAGTTTTCATCACCATAACATCCGGAGCGGACACGGACATCGGGCCAGGCTTCAGCCCGGGTGCCGAACGCGGCCGCCAGCCGTTGATTGACCTCTTCATGCAGCCGCACGCACTGTCCGGCGTCATCACCCGTAATGATCAGGCCGTGATTTTGCATCAGCAGAATCTGCGGCCGCCGCCCGGTCTGTGATTCGGCGTCAGCCATGGCCCGGGCAATCGCGAATGTCAGGCGGCTGCCGGGATCCAGATACGGAATCCAGACAAAACCCGCCGGACCTTCAGCCAGCGCGTCCGCGGCGATTTTCTGCCCCTGGACCGAGCAGGCCGCCAGATTCGCGTAGACCGCGTGGGTATGCAGAACATAGCGATCCAGTATCGCGTGAAATCCGGCCTCAACCGATGGACGCAGCTGAGGCAGACCATCGACAGTCTGAACGGTCTGGCGGACATACGACGAGCCACTGGCCTCTACATCGGCAAAATCATCGGGTCGGTGCTGCGCGAAAAATGCGCGGATGGCCTGATAGTCAAGAACGGCATAGGCGTAGTCTGGCCGCATCTGATCAAGTCGGAAGCCTGACGCCTTAATCGCCATCAGGCGATCATCCAGTTTAACCGATGTATTCCCGCCGCCGCCCTGTACATAGTCAGAACGCTGACCCGCCAGGCGGGACATTTCCAGCAGGCCTTCAAGATGGGTTCGATGGTCGTCGCTCAATGTGATCGCTGTCATGTTCTCAGCTCCGTTCCCGCAGAATCTTGCGCTCATACTCATGGATCGGCTCGAGATAATTGAGACCGGCCGGAACCTGTTCGCGAACGCAGAACTCATTCCAGATAGCCTGTGCCGGCAAATGTTTCGCTTCTTCTGTCAAAGCCAGACGGTCTGCCAGACGGCCGGCAGCCTCAGCTTCACGAATCCGCTCAGTCGGTTCGAGCATGGCCTGCAGAGCGGCCCGCCGTGTCGCGCGCAGCCCGATCACCCAGGCAGCGATCCGGTTAATGCTGCCGTCAAAGAAATCTGTCGCCAGGCTGACACGGTCAAAAGCATCTGAACGATGGATCTCCCGCATCAGGTCCTGCAGCGCGTCATCAGTGATCACCACGTGATCACTGTCCCATTTAACCGGCCGGCTCACATGTACGAGCAGTCGCGGGTAGAAGGTCAGCAGCGCAGATATCTTATCACTGACAGCTTCGGTCGGATGATAATGGCCCATATCCAGGGTCAGCACGACATTCCGGCGGCCCAGCGCATGGCTGTGTGCCAGATATCCCATGTAAAACTCATGGGAACCGGCGGTGAAGCTTTCCACACCGACACCGAACAATTTGCTTTCAATCGCGTCAACCAGATGTTCCCCGGGCAGCGCTTCACTCAGGATCGCGTCCAGTGAATCCTTCAGCCGGCGGCGCAGTACACCGCGGTCGGCAGGGATATCCTTGCTTCCGTCAGGAATCCATATATTGCAAATAGACGGACGGCCCAGCGCCCGGCCGAATCCATCCGCGATCCGCCGGCTGGCCTGGCAGTGGCGGATCCAGAACTGGCGCGTCGATTCATCAGGATGTGTCAGCGTCATGTTATCGTCTGCCAGACGATGGCCAAACAGCGTCGGGTTGAAATCGACAGCCAGCTGATGCTGTCTGGCCCAGTTGAGCCATGCCTCGAAATGACGCATCTCATAGCTATCCCGGTCAACCTGATCACTGCCGGTCTCAGCATAGCTGGCATGCAGATTGACCCTGTGGCGGCCGGGGAGCAGACTGAGTGCCATCGCCATATCGTCACGCAGCTCATCACCGTCGCGGGCAATCCCGGGGCTTGACCCGGTGGACATGATGCCGCCGGATGTCCCGCCGGCCATCTGTTCCAGGCCGGTGACATCGTCGCCCTGCCAGCAGTGCATGGAGATTTCCAGCTGTTCCAGCTGCCGCAAAACCGCTTCGGTGTCGACTCCCAGCTCCGCATACTGTTCTCTGGCTGCCTGGTACTGTGTCTCAATCTGATGTTTATTCATGCCGCTTACCTCCTGAATGATGTATTGATCGATGGTTGGATTCAATGAATCATGTCGTGGCGGGCTTTTCCGGCGTAATGCCGGACCCTCTGTTCAAGTGACGGCCAGCGCTTTCGGGCGGTTTCCGAAAACAGGCCCGCATCGTCTCCAGCCCGCTCGTGCGCGATAAGTGCCCAGGCGGCGTCATAGAGATGGGAAAACATCGGGTCGCGCATCGCCTGGCAGACAAACGCCTGGCGAGGCTGGTTGATATCCTCTCCGCTGATCTGGAACAAGCCGTATTCACGGCACAGCCGCTGAACACGCTCCAGCTGCGCCCGTTGATTGCGTGACGGCATATAGGTGACCGCCTGGAACCCTAGCTGAGGCAGGCGCTTGAATAGATCATCAAGAAATTCATCTTCAAAGGCCTGGCTTTTCTTGTCACCGGTCACTGAATCGGTGACATCGCCCAGATACGCGTAGGCAGGAATCAGGCCGTGTTCAGATGCCCAGGCGGTGACATGTTCCGTCGGCGGACATTCATCGGAACCGGCATCAAGATAGAACCGCTCCACCAGATGGCCTTTCAGCAGTCCAAGCAAATCATAGCGCCGGTACGGCTGAGGGCTTTGCAGATGTCCGCGTTGTTTTTCTGTCAGCGGCAGCCGCAGATCATGCTCCAGCCGTTCGACCAGCTGTTTCCCAGCCGGCGACTGATCCAGCAGCTGGCCGGCCAGCGCGAACAGAATATGCCGCTCGGTGATCTCGCCACCCTCTTCCCAGCAGGATAGCGGGATGATATCCTGCTCAAAATCCAGTGACAGACCATACGGCTTCATCAGATGATTCAGACGCCCGGTCATCGCCAGGCTGCGCTGGAAACGAGCCTGACGGATCGGCTTCAGCCACGCCTGTACAGCCGGAATCTGGTGGTGCGGAACACCGTGCAGTGCGATATAGGCGACCCCTCTCTGGTCCGGGTTGTTGATATGACGGCCGCTGAAAGGAAGACCCTGCAGCGAGACTCTGCATTCAAGACCAATGGTCACCGGCAGATGAAGCAGGCGTCCGGCTTCGATGAATTCCAGTGCTCCCGCGATTGAGTCATGATCCATCAGGCCGGCGGTCGCCAGCCCGGCCTGTCTGGCCTGCCAGGCGGCAGCGGACGGTGAATAGGGCGAGAAAGAATAGATGGTATGGATATGATTGTTCACATCGCGTCCGCCCCCGCCGCCGGCCTGGTCCGGCGGGTCGGTCCGCCGGCACCAAGCACGCAAAGCGGACAGCCGCTGCTGCGGCGTCGGCTGGTTGAGCATCTGTGCCAGCGATTCATGCGGCTGGCCCGGAGTCGTGGTCTGCATCATCATCACTCCTGAAATCGCGCCGGATCAAACACCCTGGCGGCTGCGCCTGATCATTTCCGTATCGGTAAAACTGTTCTCCGGTGTATAGCCCGGCAGCGGACGGATCCGCTGATGGTAGGCATCAATCAGCCAGCGAGGCTGGGGAAAGAAATACTCTTCCAGTTCAAATGCCGGGGTAATCCAGTTGCGCGAACCGACCACAACGACCGGCGCATCAAGGTCATCAAAACAGAGATCGCTGATCGTCCGGGCCAGATCGTTCAGATAGGATCCGCGCTCGCAGGCATCCCCTGAAACGATGATGCGGCCGGTTTTCCTGACCGACTCGATGACTTTCTCATACTGGAACGGCACGAGCGACCGGGCATCAATAACCTCAACTGAGACGCCATGGTCACGCTCCAGAATCTCAGCGGCTTCAAGTGCCCGGTACAGGGTCGCTCCGATGGTCAGAACGGTCAGGTCACTGCCGGCCCGCTTGACATCCGGTTCACCGATGGCAATTTCATATGAAGTTTCCGGAACCCCTCCGGCATGGAATTGTTCGCCGATATCATAGAGACGCTGGCTTTCGAAGAAGATAACCGGATCGGTCCCGTTCAGCGCGCTGGTCATCAGTCCCTTGGCATCATAGGGCGTAACAGGGAAGACAACTTTCAAACCCGGGATATGCGTGCAGAGCGCTGTCCAGTCCTGGGAATGCTGCGCGCCGTATTTTGATCCGACGGAAACACGCAGAACCACCGGCATCCGCAGAATACCCGCCGACATGGCCTGCCACTTAGGCAGCTGGTTGAAAACCTCATCACCGGCACGGCCAAGGAAATCAGAATACATCAGTTCAACCAGCGCACGGCCGCCGCTCATGGCGTAGCCAACGGCCGAGCCGACAATCGCGCCCTCCGAAATCGGTGAGTTGAACAGCCTGTGATAGGGAACGGCTTCGGTTAAGCCACGATAGACCGCGAACGCGCCGCCCCAGTCACGATTCTCCTCACCATAGGCAACCAGTGTCGGATCTTCATAAAACTTATCGAGAATCGCTTCGAACAGCGCGTCTCTCAGCTGGTAGACACGGTTTTTCGCGATGGCTTGTCCCTGCTCGTCAAAAGCGAAGCGCTGTCTGCGCGCGATCTGCTTGACCCGGGGATTCTCCTCCCGTGTCTGCAGCATATCGGCCGGCCGGTCATCCATCCGGGCAATGGATTGATTGGAGAACATCAGTGACGCGATCGCGTCCGGCTGACGACGCAGATTCATCCGCGGTGACAGGTCAGCATCAATCGCCCATCCGGTCGTCCGTTCAATGGTTTCAATGACCTGCTGGTCGATGGCCGCGAAATCCTCAGGCTTCGCGACAGCAGCATCCAGCAGCTGCTGCCGGAATGAACTGATCGAATCCTCTGCTTCCCAGGCGGCCTTTTCTTCCTCGGTCCGGTAGGAATCAGCATCTGACGGCGAATGACCGGCATACCGGTAGGTCAATGTATCAAGCAGAACCGGACCTCTCCGCTGCTCGATCACCTCGCGCTTGCGGCGAATCGCGTCGATGACAGCCAGTGGCTGATAGCCGTCGATCCGTTCGGCATGCATCTGATCCGGGTTGATTCCGGCACCCAGCCGTGCGGCCATTTCATAACCCATCGTTTCACCGCGGGTCTGACCGCCCATGGCATACTGGTTGTTCATGATATTGAAGATCAGAGGCAGGCCGCCTTTCATGTCATCCGGCCACAATTGGCGGAACTGGTCCATCGTGGCCATCATGAAGGCTTCCCAGACCGGTCCGCAGCCGAGGGATCCGTCACCGATATTACAGATGACCAGGCCGGGGCGGCGGTTGATTTTCTTGAACAGGGCGGCACCGACTGATATATCTGCGGAACCACCGACGATCGCGTTATTGGGATAAACGCCGAACGGCAGGAAAAACGCATGCATCGACCCGCCCAGACCGCGGTTGAACCCGGTCGTCCGGGCGAAAATTTCCGCCAGTGCCCCATAGACAAGAAAATCGACTGCCAGTTCACGCAGCGATTTTCCACTGCCTGACTGTTGTTCGACCACCCGCCACACAGCGCCGTCCAGAAACTGCTCCATCACCTGCTGCAGCACTTGTTCATTCATGTGGTGGATCGCCGATAGGCCTTTGGCCAGAATTTCGCCATGGCTGCGATGTGATCCGAAAATGAAATCCTGTTCAGTCAGCAGATAGGCTTGGCCGACCGCGGCAGCTTCCTGGCCGATTGAGAGGTGGGCAGGACCCGGATTATTGTAGTTCAGTTCCCGATACTGATTGGTTGTCTTGATCTCATACAGCATGGTTTCAAATTCACGAATCAGACGCATGTCGCGATAGATGCGAAGAAAATCCGCCGGACTATAGCTTTCCGTTTCTTCCGCGATCGTCCGCTGGTACTGATTGACTGGAATATCCGCAAACCTGATCAGATCCGGTTTGCGGACATCTGAGGGATTAATGAATAATTGACGGGTCATACCTTACCTCCAGTGATTGAATCGTGTTCGTCTGTGG
>RZZF01000069.1 GCA_009929975.1 Clostridia bacterium | reverse complement strand
CCTATCAGCTGCGTGTTCATCTTGACGGAGCCCGCCTGTTCAATGCCGCGGCAGCGCTCGATCTTGATCCGGCTGCTCTGGCTGCCTGCGTCGACACGGTCCAGATCTGTCTGTCCAAGGGGCTTTGCGCCCCGGCCGGTTCTCTGCTGGTCGGACCGGCGGTGATCATCAACCGGGCCAGGCGGCTTCGCAAAATGATCGGCGGCGGCATGCGCCAGACAGGCGTTCTGGCCGCGCCCGGTCTGATCGCCTTGAACGAGATGCGCCTGCGCCTGTCTCAGGATCACGCGGCAGCCCGCTGGCTGGCTGGCCGGCTGGCTGAGAGCCCCCAATGGTTCGAGCTCGTACGGCCACCAGAAATCAACATGGTTTTCTTCCGCCTGAGCCAGTATCCACTGGACGCGGACACGCTGGTCCAGTACCTGGCGGATCGCGATGTCCTGATCAATCCTCCGGAAGACGGTATCTTTCGCCTGGTGACACATTACTGGACAAAGCCCGATGATCTGGAACGTCTGATCGCCATGCTGCATGAGGCCGCTCAGGCCGGATAGATCAAGCAGCCGCCGCATCATCTTCTACGATTTTCTTTTCAGCAGCAGCCGGGGCTTTGACGGGCACCGGCTGTTTTTGTCTGAATATGGCGAAAGAACAGACATCCTGCGGACTCTGATCCACGCTAAGGTAGGATCAGAACACAAAGGAGAATGTGTCATGCAAGTGTGGCTTCTTGATTCTGAACCGATCTATACCCGTCAGCTGAGCAGCCGGATTCACCGTGAACTGCACGGGCTTGATGTCCGGATTGCGGCTTCAATGAGTCATCTGGAGCAGATGGTCCGGGAGCGGTGCGATCCTCTGGTCCTGCTGATTGCCAGTCAGACCGACTTTCCTGATCTTGACAAGGCCACAGTCCGGGAAGTCGGTTCGGACAGCCTGCCGGCGATTGACATCTGGTTTCTGGTGGATACGGACAGGGAACTGTCCGATCACCACTATATTCCCCGACTGGCCCCGGTTCATCACCTCATCAATCGGATCAGGGAGTGGGCTGATGATAAGGGCAAGGCATCCGGAACGTCGTATCACCTTCATTTCATTTTCCGGCCTGACGGGCAATGTGATGAGGATGTCCGCCAGCTGCTGCATCGGCTGGCCGGCCAGGGACTTCGTCTTATCTATCTGCCACTGATGCCGACAACCCAGATGCGTCTGGTCGGCAGCCCGACCGACGGACCGCGGCTTTCAACCCTGCTGCTCCAATTGGCCGGCAGTCCGGACCATATCGTACCACTTTCTCCCTGCTGGCAGCCGAACCGATCCGGCTGGCTCGAGTTCAGGCCGCCTGAGCGTTCAGATGATCTGGCCAGCTGCGATGCCCTGACACTGCGTTTGTTGATCAGCCGGCTGAGAAACACGCTGTCAGAACAAGGCGACTCAACCTGCGCGATCGTCGACTGTCTCTCAATTCCGTTTATCGCTGCGTTAGCAGCCGCTTCCCAATGTGATTCCTATCAGGTCTGCAGCAAGTCACGAACTGATTTCACTGACCAGAGTATCGCCGCAGAAACCCGGGAATTCCAGCGAAAGCTGCCAGCCCGCTGCCAACGGTTTGAATCCGATGATGATCTGATCAGCGCGCTTGCCCCGTTGATGCTAAGATCGGCTGGTTCCTCATGAAGACGGTTTCCCGACAGGAAATTGCTGAGGCCGTGCTCAGGCGCTTTGATGAAGCCGGTTCACCAGGCCCGCGGCAGAGGCTGCAGATCATGTATGAAGTGGTCGCCGAATCAACCATGGACAGCGGCTTGTCAGTAGCTGAGAAAAAGGCGCTGGTCCAGCGCCTGTATCATGCGATGTTTGGTCTGGATATTCTCCAGCCATTACTTGACGACCCGGAGATTACTGAAATCATGGTCAACCGTTCTGACCGGATCTATATCGAGAAGAACGGCCGGCTGCAGCTGACCGCTCTGGCCTTTGACGACCAGGACCATCTGCTTCAGTTGATTCACCACTGTTTCGGTCAGGCGAACCGGGCTTTGCACGGGCAACAGCCCTTTGCGGATATCCATCTGAAGGACGGAGCCCGCGTTCATGCGATTTTGCCGCCTGCGGCTCTCAGCGGACCGGCCTTGACCATCAGAAAATATACCGGCATCAGACCGGACATGGACGCACTGATCGAACAAGGCAGTCTGACTTCTGATGCTGCTGATTTTCTCCGGCAGGCCGTTCAGAATAAGCTGACCGTTTTCATCTGCGGCGGAACCAGCTCCGGCAAGACGACGCTGCTCAACATTTTATCCGGCAGCATTCCTCATGATGAGCGGATTATCACCATTGAGGATTCAGCTGAGCTTGATCTGCCGCAGATTGAAAATCTGGTCCGTCTCGAGGCACAAAACCGGGCAGGCAGCGAAACAGTGTCCGCCAGCATGTCCGATCTGATCCGCACATCGTTGAGAATGCGTCCGGACCGGATTATTGTCGGTGAAGTCCGGGGGGCGGAAGCATTCGATATGCTGCAGGCCATGAATACAGGACATCCGGGATCGCTTTGCACCGGACATGCCAACTCATGCCGTGACATGCTGTCGCGGCTGTGCCTGATGGTCCTGATGGCTGTGCAGCTTCCATGGGAGGCCATTCGCGGACTGGTCGCCTCAGCGCTTGACTTGATGGTCTTTCTGCGGCGCAGCCCGCAGGGCATCCGCTCAGTCGCGGAGATCGCCGCGGTTGAAAAGGTGGACGATCAGGATCTGCAGCTGCGGACACTCTTTACAAGAACAGAGGATGGTGATCTGGTCCATGTATAAACATCCAGTCTCCTGCTGGTTCCGCCGGCATCTGTCAATCCGCCGTGGTGAATCGCTGCGCTGCCTGCTGCTTATTCTGCCGGTGCTGCTGCTCATATCGCGTCTGTTTTTCCCATTCAGCTGGCCTGGTATCATCATGTCCATCGCAGTGGCTTTCTGTGTCAGCCGCCAGCTGGCAGGACTGATCCGGAACCGGCAGCAAAAAGCAGCCCGTGATCAGCTGATCATGCTGCTGGAATATCTATCAGCCCGGCTGAATGCCGGGACCAGTCTGGAGCGTGCTCTGATTGAAGCCCCGGAACAGCTGGAAATCGTCTCTGGCCGCAAGGCAAGACTGTGGCAGCTCCTGCAGCAGATTTCGACCCGCCTGGCATCAGGCCAGCCGCTCGATCAGTCATTGGGCCTGCTCGGTCGGGAACTGGCCTGTCCTGAAGCGGCGCTGTTCTGCCAGAGCCTCATCCTGCTGAGACAGGTGGATGCACGACTGCACACATTTGTCCGCAGCCAGCTGGAGTTGAATATGGCAGCGCGGCAGACAATCGCTGAATCCGTTTCTGAGCAGGCGCAGCGGCGAACCGAGGCCTGGCTGCTGTGCCTGATGCCTCCATTGATGGCCTGCCTGATGCAGGCCAGTCTGAGCGGCGGTGACGCCGATACAATCGAATGGCTGCCGGCGCGTGCCGCTTTACTGCTTGCCTTCGGCATCAACTGTTTTGGTCTGATTCTGGTTCTGCATATCCTGTCTCGATCCGGTTTGCTGGCAAAACCGGATCACAGCATTTCCGACGCGAAACCACTACGGGGCCTGGACCAGCTGGCGGTCCGTTTCTGGAAACATCTGTATAACCGCTGGCTGCCGGCGGCTTATGTCGTTCCATTGAATCAGGCGATGAATCACCACCAGCCAACGATGCGTCATACTGATCAGGCTCATCCAGATAGGGAAATTACCCGTTTCTATTTGAGAAAAACCCGGGTTTTTCTCATCTCGCTGGTTGTCCTGGCGCCCTGTCTGGCCAGCGGGATCTGGCCGGCCCTGCTGCTGCCGTTCATCCTGCTGGTTTTACAGGATCAGCAACTGCTCCGGGACAGCCGGAATGATGATGACATCAGCCGTCATCAATTTCCGATCTGGATTCAGAATATCACCACGCTGCTTCAGTCGGGGCTTTCTGTACATCGCTCGCTTCAGATCAGCTCGGATGTGTTTTTGACGGGTGATCTTCACACTGAAAGCCCTCTGATAGCAATCAGGCCGGTCATCCACCAGATCCGTCAGCGGCTGGACCTGTCGTGGTCGAGTGAGATGATTCTGCGTGAACAGGCAGATCTCTGCCAGATTACGGAAATCCGGTCCGCGCTTCAGTTGATGGCTCGCTACGCGGCCGATGGTGGCCTGCATCTGCTTGAGCTGATCTCCATGCAGGCATCCGTCTGCCGCCAGGTCCAGCGCAACAGTCTGCGCCGCCAGCTTGACCGGCAATCACTGGCACTGCTGCTGCCGATCGCCCTGCAGCTGATGGCTGTCATGCTGGCAACCGCCGCGCCGGCCGCAGCCACGTTGATGGCTGGATTCTGACTACCTGGATCAAGGAGGAAATCATCATGGATTTACATGCAAAACAGAGCTTGATCAAGCACACCGTCCGGTGTCATTCAAGAAAAGGGATTGGCACACTTGAGGTGGTGATCATCATCGCAGTACTGATCTCCGTCGCGTTGATTTTTCGCGAGGCATTGACGGCTTACGCCCGGCAGCTGATTGAATCTGTGTTCGGCAGTCAAAGCGCGATCGCTGATCTGATTGTCACCGAATGAACGGCACACAGATTCCAACGGCGGGCGCAGTGGAAACCCCAATGACTTCCGCTGCCTGGCGGGATGGCGATCAGCTGGTCCTGAGTCTGTCTGACCGCTGGATTCCCGTGCGCTATCAGCTTCAATTATTGAATCGCTGCCGGCCGCGGGGTCTTCTGCCATGCAGTCTGCGGCAAAGGCTCGGACAAGGAGAGCTCAGCATAGATCTTTCAGGTTGTTGTGCGCTGCCGGACTGGCTGGCCGAAAATCCACCGGATCAATCAACAACAGACAGTCTGACCGACCAGCTGAAGGCCGTTCTGCATGAAGCAGAGAATCGGCTGCTGCCGGCTGAGCAGTTTGATCTCGATCCGGCCAGCCTGTTCATCAGCCGTGATCCAACGGGGCCGCTCCAGCTCCACTTGGTATTCTGGCCCTGTGCTGACCGTCAGTCTGAGGCGAAAATGACGGATGACTGGTCTGTTATCCGTGAGATGGCCTGTCGATCCCTGCGACAGGTACTGACGCTTCGACAAGCCCCCCGTCCAGGCCCGCTGGATCCTCCGGTCGGATCAGCGCCTGCGACTGCCGGTCCGGACCCTCGTACCCGGCCGCCCCGTTTGCGGTTACCGACCGGGCTGAGATCGAACAGACAGCGAAACAGCCTTCTGCTGCTTCTGGTGCATGCAGGAGTTGGCACGGCCGGCTGTTTTCTGCTGTTTACGCCTGCTTCACCCGTGCTGCGCGGTTTCGTGTCATCCAGTGCTGCCCTGCTCTTTCTGACCGACATCTGGGGTCTGCTGCCGGGGCGGATCAAAGAATCGATCCGGCAGAAGAAAGCCCGGCAATGGCTGATGATCCGGCGCCAGGCGGCGGCTGTACTCCAGGCCCGCCAGGAAAAACCCATTCCCACCGAAGCGGATCGCTTGCGTGAGACCGGCCTGTACCCGGACGATCCGGCCTTGTTTCGCATCGCGGTTCTGATTCCGCAGTTCCTTGAGCCGGACCAACAAAAAACAGCCGCCCGGACGACCGTTCACATTCTGGTTGATCAATTTATCATCGGTCGGGACCGGCATCGCTGCGACCTGTGCCTGGCCGACCCTTCCATCGGGCGGCAGCATGCCCGGATCAGCCGTTCAGGCGGTTCCTTTTTCATCACCGATCTTGGCTCACGCAATGGCAGCTGGCTCGATCAACACCGGATAGACGCTTTCGAAGAGCTTCCGCTGCCTGACCATTGCCTCCTCAAATTCGGACAGAGCCTGTTTCTGTTTCAGGCGGAAAGTTAAAGGATCGGCATGTTATCGGTTTGCTGCCGCTGATATTTCTCCGCCAGGCGAATTCGGTTCCTGGCGCGCTCCACACCATGTCTGGAACGTGCTTTTTCCCGATCTGATACATCCGGGTCGTGCAGGCGCTGTTCCGCGCGTTCCAAGGCTCGATGAGCCCGCTCGAGCGATATGTCACGCGGGTATTCAGCCGCGTTGACAACGAGAACCACCAGTTCGGGGCCGACTTCAGCATATCCGTTGGTCGCGGCGATTGAGGTCCATTGACCATCTGCCAGAATACGGATCTCACCGGAAACCAGCGCGGCCATCAGTGGGGCATGCCCGGGCATCACACCGATTTCACCGTTTTTTGAGGTGAAGACGACCATCTCCGCGTCACTCTCATAAAACATGGCATACGGTGTGACAACTTCAACTTTGATTGTCTGATCAGGCATTCTTGTTCACCGCCTGTTATCGACTGGCACGATAGGCCTCATAAACATCATCAATTGTTCCCTTCATGAAAAAGAATTGTTCCGGAATATGGTCAACACCGCCGCCGATGATCTCACCGAATCCGCGGATGGTATCCTGCAGATTGACATAGCGGCCGGGATATCCGGTCGTCTGCTCCGCGACGAAGAAAGGCTGCGACAGGAAGCGCTGCACCTTGCGGGCACGGCTGACGGTCACTTTATCTTCTTCGCCCAGCTCCTCCATTCCGAGAATCGAGATGATGTCCTGCAGTTCGCGGTAGCGCTGCAGGATTTCCTCGACCCGGCGTGCGGTCCGGTAGTGCTGTTCACCGACGACATCTTCAGAAAGAATACGCGAGGATGATTCCAGCGGATCAACGGCCGGATAGATGCCCAGTTCAACGACGGAACGGGAGAGCACCGTAATCGCGTCGAGATGTGAGAACGTGGTGGCCGGCGCGGGATCGGACAGGTCATCGGCCGGAACATAGACCGCCTGGATCGAAGTGATCGAGCCGCGGCGGGTGGAGGTAATTCGTTCCTGCAGGGCTCCGACCTCATTCGCCAGTGTCGGCTGGTAGCCGACGGCGGAGGGAATTCGTCCCAGCAGTGCCGAAACCTCAGAACCGGCCTGGACAAAACGGAAGATGTTATCGATGAATAAAAGGACGTCTTTACGCTGCTGGTCGCGGAAATATTCCGCCATGGTCAGAGCCGTCAGAGGCGTCCGCATTCTCGCTCCGGATGTCTCATTCATCTGGCCGAAGACAAGCACCGTTTTATCGAGTACGCCTGACTCACTCATTTCATGCCAGAGGTCATTGCCTTCACGAGAACGTTCACCGACTCCGGCAAAAACTGAATATCCGCCATGTTCCTTGGCGATATTGCGGATCAGCTCCAGGATGAGAAACGTCTTGCCGACGCCGGCTCCGCCGAACAGACCGATTTTACCGCCCCGGCTGAACGGAACCAGCAGGTCGATGACCTTAATGCCGGTTTCCAGTACTTTTTCTTCCGGATACTGTTCGGTATACGATGGAGCCGGCCGGTGGATCGGCCAGTGGTCATCAGCGATGACCGGTCCTTTGTGATCGATCGGCTGACCGAGAACATTGAACAGGCGCCCCGTGATATGCTGGCCGACCGGTACCGTAACCGGAGCGCCCGTTGAGCGGACATGTGTTCCGCGGGCGATCCCCTCTGTCGCGCTCAGTGCGACACAGCGGACCATGTTTTCTCCGGCATGCTGCATCACTTCAGCCCATATTTCGCTTTCGGGCCCTTCAATCACCACGGCCTCATGGATCGCGGGCATATCAGCCGCGGGAAACTCAATGTCCACTACCGGACCGATGATCTGTCGAATATATCCTGTCGCCATGAAGGCACCTCTTTTTCCTGATCGTCTTATCCTTCGCTGAGAACTTCCGCCCCACCGACAATTTCTGACAATTCATTCGTTATCTGATTCTGGCGGACCTGATTACCGCGCAGACGCAATTGTTCCAGCATCTCATCCGCGTTTTCGGTCGCACTGTCCATCGCAGTCATCCGCGCTGTCTGTTCACTGGCGAACGCTTCAGTCAGCGCGCCATACACCATCCCGTTCATATAGGTATCGGTCAGGTATTCCATCACCTCTTCGGCCGAGGGATCATAGAGGATTTCCGCGCCGGCGTCGATGCCGCGCGGACCGCGGTGTTCCTCAGGAATCATCTGGGCCAGCACATCGGTGTTGACCGGCAGAATTCTGGTGACCATCGGCTTCATCGTGATCGCGGACTCAATCCGCGTATAGATGAAATAGACAAGATCCAATGTGCCGTTTTCATACAGGTCCTGGATGTATTCACTGATATCGCGCGCCCGGTAATAGGT
>RZZF01000366.1 GCA_009929975.1 Clostridia bacterium | reverse complement strand
GCCCTGACACGCAGAGCCGCGTCAAGGGTGCGGATCCCGCCGGCCGCTTTGATCTGGACATGATCCGGTACACTTTTGCGCATCAGGCGCAGATCAGCCAGGCGGGCACCCGAAGGCGCGTATCCGGTCGATGTCTTGACAAAATCAGCACCGGCTTCTGCCGCGATCCGGCAGGCAGCCGCGATCAGCTGCGGTGTCAGATACGCGTTTTCCAGAATCACTTTCACCCGGACATCCTCGGCATGTGCCACATCACAGACCGCACGGATATCCTCAGACACATAGGTCTCATCTCCGCCGAGCAGGCGGCCGATATTCAATACCATATCAAGTTCACGGCACCCCTGGCCGATCGCCTGACGGGCTTCGAAAACCTTTGTTTCCGTTGTATGACAGCCATGCGGGAAGCCGATCACCGTCGTGACCAGGACCGGGCTTCCGCTCAGTATCCTGACGGCAACCGGCACATCACAGGGTTTGACACAAACAGTCGCTGTCTGGTAATCCATCGCGATCCGACAGCCGTCAATCACCGTTTGTTCCGACATGGTCGGATGCAGCAGTGAGTGGTCGATCATCGCCGCGATATCAGATGCTTTCAGTATTTCCATTTGCTTCCTCCTGGTTCTGTTGTCTGTGTTCAGCTCCACAGACGATCGTATGAGCGTTCTTTGTCCCATTGTTCCGTGCTCTGCCACAGTCCGCCGCTATTGGGCCAGAGGTGTTCTTTCAGAACTTCGTCGTTAAAATTATCCGCTCCGAGGCCGGGCTGTTCAGGGACGACAAACGAACCCTCTTGAATGAGCGGCTGTTTGAGGCCGGTTACCAGCTGCTGCCAGTCCGGATCATCGGGCGCATTGAACTCCATGGCGGCAAAATTCTCGGTACAGAGGCCCACATGACCGGTTGCCAGCGCGGCAACGGGAGTCTCACACATGTGCATGGCCATCGCGACATGATGTTTCTGAGCCATATCACCGATCTTTTTGCTTTCAGCGATGCCGCCGGCGGAACAGATGTCAGGATGAACCACCGCAACGCCTCCGGACTGGCACAGCGGTTCAAAATTCTCAACATAGGTGAGGTCCTCACCGCAGGCCAGCGGTGTTGATGTCGCCCGGCGCAGTTCGCGGTATGCGTCCGGCATGGTACAGGGCATCACATCCTCAACCCACATCAGATTGTATTTTTCAAGCCGCTGCAGCAGCCGCTTCATGTCATCCAGTTCCAGATGGCCCAGGTGGTCGATCGCCAGCGGTGTCTGCCAGCCGATTACATCGCGGACCGCCCTGAGATGCTCTTCATAGCGGTCAAGTCCATGTTCGGTCACATGCATCAAGTTATACGGAGCCATAATCCAGTTATAGTCATCTTTCCGGAACGACATCGGTTTATCAACAACCGACATCAATCCCGTGGCCGCGTTGGTGGCCGGGCGATATTCCGGTGTCCGGATAATCTGGTCCAGATAGCGCTTCGGGCCGCTGAGAATCGGTTCATCGGGGAAAAATCCCTGAATCTCTTCAACACTCAAGGTGATCTTCCCCATGGTGAAGCCGAACCGTTTCATCCGCTCCAGCAGCGCTCTGCCTTTATCAGTGCCATTCGCGCGCTGTTCCATCGGAGCCTTCCCCAGATCACAATACATCGGCACGGTGTCCCGATAGCGGCCGCCCAGCATCTGATAGACCGGCACCTGGTAGG
>RZZF01000365.1 GCA_009929975.1 Clostridia bacterium | reverse complement strand
GCTTCAGAGTTGACTGAAAAATAGCGTTTCCCGATAGGGGACGGTTATGCTATACTACGCTTATGGAAAAAAGCAAACACAAACTCTTGTCCGTTAGGGAAGATTCGCGCCTGCTGACACAGGCGCTTCGTTATGGGGCGGCGGCCTTTCTCGGATTTGCCGCGGATTACCTGACGCTCCTGCTGCTCAAGGAAACGTTCGGGCTGCATTATCTGTTCGCCGTGCCGCTGGCGTTTCTCGGCGGTCTGGTGCTGCGCCTGCCAGTTGAACAGGTCGTCATGCTGATCGCCATTGAAGAGGTCTTTAAAGCGACACTGGGCTACTTCCGTTTCCGTTCCCGCAAGTGGCTCAACCGTCTGGTCGATTCACCTGTACCCGGCGACGCTTTGCCGGAGAACGAACTGGAAGCAGCCCAGCCGTCTGATCTCATCTGATCTTGTCTGGATTTCCGGACTCAGGGACGGACCAGGGTTCCGTCCGGCAGGCGGCTGACCGTCCACTCCGGCACCTTATTGGCGCAGGGGTATTTGGCCGCCTTGGCTTCATCGATATCAATGCCTAAGCCCGGCCGGTCACTGACATAGACATAGCCGTCACGGACTTCCGGACTGCCCGGGAAGACTTCTTGCAGCACATCGTTGATACCGGCCCATTCCTGGATGCCGAAATTGGGGCTGGCCAGATCGAGATGCACATTGGCCGCGTGGCCGACCGGTGAGACATCGCCGGGGCCGTGCCAGGCGGTCCGGATCCCGTATTGCTCGCAGAAGGTGGCCAGTTTCTTCGCCGGGGTCAGGCCGCCGATCTGGCTGATATGGACCCGGATATAGTCGATCAGCTGTTCACTGACCAGCTGCTTCCATTCATTCGGATTGTTGAACAGCTCACCCATGGCGATCGGGGTCGCGCTCTGGCTGCGCCAGACGCGGAACCACTCCACCTGCTCCGGTGCCAGGCCATCTTCCAGGAAGAACAACTGATACGGTTCCAGCTGTTTGGCCAGACCAACCGTCTGAATCGGGGTCAGCCGCTCATGGATGTCGTGCAGCAGTTCAATCTCATCACCCAGATGTGAGCGGACATAATCAAACAGTTTTGGTACCGAGCGCATATAGGCCACCGAATCAAAATAGGCTCCGGGCAGCGCACCGTCCGGTTTCTTCATGCGGTCCGCCTTGCCGCCGTAGCCGCCCATCTGGCAGCGGATATAGCGCAAACCCTGATCCATGAATTTCTGGACATTTTCGACGACTTCAGCCGGCTCCCGGCCATCCGCGTGCCGGTAGATGGCCGCCGCTTCACGGCATTTGCCGCCGAGCAGCTGATACACCGGCAGTCCGGCGATCTTGCCCAGGATATCCCATAATGCCATGTCAACACCGGAGATCGCGTTGTTCAGAACCGGACCGTTGCGCCAGTATGAGTTGACCATGCAGGACTGCCAGATATCTTCGATATGGCGCGGGTCCTTGCCGACCAGAAACGGCTTGAGATACTGGTCCACCGCGGTCTGGACCGCCAGTCCACGCTGGGTAAAGGTCGCACAGCCCAGTCCATACAGTTCGGGCTCATTCGTTTCCACTTTGACGACAATCAGGTCGATGCCCGCCGGTGCGGTCATGATCGCTCTGACATCTCTGATTTTCAGGTTCTCCATGTTCTGCCTCCATTCATCTGCTGAATCGTTTATGCTGATCGCTTATCGT
>RZZF01000364.1 GCA_009929975.1 Clostridia bacterium | reverse complement strand
CTTGTACTCAGCCAGCGGACCGGCCTGCTTGATCCGGACGGCCAGCCCGGGATCCATTCCCGTCTCTGGCAGGCACTTGGCCTTTCCGGCGGTCGAAAAATGATCGGTCTGGCTGACAGCGGCAGCGCGGCCTGGACTCAGCATGAAACACACAGCTACCTTCGACTGCCGGAGAATGACCGCCATCCGATGCTTGACGGGTTCGCCGACACTGACATCCTGCCGTTTGGCGGCCGGGTCCTGGCGATTCGCTCTGACGGACCGCTTCGTCCTGTCCTGACCTATATTCCGTCGTTCCCGATTTATCCACCGGAATTCAGCTGGATCCGCGGTGAGCAGAGTGACATCGCTCCGATTCTGGCCGGTGAATGGCCGGAAGGCGGCCGTGTAGTGTATCTGGCCGGTGACATTGACCGCTGTTATGGCCGGTATCAGACGCCTGATCTGGGCCGGCTGCTCTATCAGGCTGTTCGGTGGGCTGCGCGAGACCGGCTGGGCTGCCGGGTCGAAGCGCCCGGACATGTCCACACGGCCCTGTCCGTTCAGAAAGACGGCCTGATGATTCAACTGATCAATCTCGCCGGCGCGGACGGTCCGGTCGGCACCTGCCGCGGTGCTCTGCCGATCGGTCCGGTCAAGGTGATACTCGACACGGATCTGCTGCAGGAAGGCGCCGCGGCGGACTGCCAGGTCTCCGGACAGACGGTGCCTGTTGAGCCGCTGCCGAACGGGCAATGGTTGATCCGACTGGAAAAACTGCAGGAGCATGAACTGGTTTTATGCTATAATAATCCGGTATGATTTTTCTTCCTGACCACGATGAGATAAACAGATAAATGAGGTGAATAGCGAATGAACCAATACAAGCCACTCACGATACCGGAACGAATTCTGATGGGACCGGGACCGAGCGATGTCGCGCCGTCAGTTCTGCGCGCCATGGCCAGCCCGCTGCTTGGCCATCTGGATCCTGTTTTCATGACGATCATGAATGAGATCATGGCTCAGCTGCGCGATGTCTTCGCGACGGAAAACAAGCTCACCATGCCGATGTCCGGAACAGGCAGTGCCGGCATGGAAACCGCTTTTGTCAATGTCATTGAACCGGGTGATGTGGTCATCGTCGGCGTCAAAGGCGTTTTTGGCCAGCGGATGGTGGATGTTGCCCAGCGCTGCGGTGCCCAGGTGGTTCAAGTTGAAGCCCCCTGGGGCGAAGCGATCCGGCCGGAGCAGATCGAAGACGCGCTGAAGCGCGAGAAAAAGGTCAAGGCTGTCGCGATTGTTCATGCGGAAACGTCAACCGGTGTGCGCCAGCCGCTGGCAGAAATCGGCCGTCTGGCACATGCCTATGACGCGCTGTATATTGTTGACGCGGTGACATCACTCGGTGGTATCCCGGTCGATGTCGATGACAATGGCATCGATGTCTGCTACAGCGGGACGCAGAAATGCATCAGCGCTCCGCCCGGACTGGCGCCAGTGACATTGAATGAACGGGCTGCCGCCGTCATGGCCGGCCGCAAAACAAAGGTACAGAGCTGGTATCTGGATCTGAATATGATACAAAGCTACTGGGGCAATGAACGCCTGTATCACCATACCGCGCCGATCACCATGAACTACGCGATCCATGAAGCCCTGCGTCTGATCCTGGATGAAGGGCTGGAAGCATGCTACGAGCGTCATGACCGTCTTGGCCGCGCTCTGCAGACC